>DASZRH010000001.1:0-6674 GCA_035549275.1 Minisyncoccota bacterium
CGGGCTTCGTGGCGCTCAGTGCCGATAACATGGAGGCCGCCCGCTTCGCGGACGCGCCGAGCTTCCTCGGGATCAGCCGGATTACCGCCCAAAATGATGTCCACGCCGCGGCCTGCGATGTTGGTGGCGATCGTTACCGCGCCCAGGCGTCCCGCCTGGGCGATAATTTCGGCTTCCCGTTCGTGGTTTTTGGCGTTTAAAACGGTATGCTGAATTCCCTCGCGCTGGAGCAGCAGCGACAGATATTCGTTGCGCTCGATGGAAACCGTACCGACCAGCACCGGCTGGCCGTTTTTGTTGCGACCGGCAATTTCCGCGACGATGGCGCGGAATTTACCGGCTTCGTTCTTGTAGATTCTGTCGGGCAAATCGGCGCGAATAGCCGGCTTGTTGGTCGGAATCGTAACGACGTCCAGATTATACACCTTGTGGAATTCCTCCGCCGACGTTTGGCCTGTTCCCGTCATGCCGGCGAGCTTGCCATACAAACGGAAGTAGTTTTGAAATGTAATCGTGGCGAGTGTCTTGGATTCTTTTTGGATTTTGACGCCTTCTTTGGCTTCGACGGCTTGATGCAAGCCTTCCGACCAGCGGCGGCCGGGCATCAAGCGGCCCGTAAATTCGTCTACGATTACAATCTCGCCGTCTTTGACGACATACTGCTGGTCTCGTTTCTGAAGAACCTGGGCTTTTAACGCCTGCTCGAGATGATGAACATATTTCATTCCGCCCTCGTCATAGATATTCTGCATGCCGAGCATTTTTTCAACTTTTTCGATTCCTGGTTCGGTGATGGAAATATTTTTTTCTTTGATGTCGACAGTGTAGTCCTCGCCTTCGGTTAATTTCGGCACGATCCGGGCGAAGGTCTGGTACAATTCGCCGGAATCTTCGTCGGGCGCAGAAATAATGAGCGGCGTGCGGGCTTCGTCGATGAGAATAGAGTCGACTTCGTCGACGATTGCAAATGCATGGCCGCCGGCGTCGGGGGCGCGCTGGACCATCTGTTCGGGTGCATAGGACATGTTGTCGCGGAGATAATCGAAACCGTATTCGTTGTTGACGCCGTAGGTAATGTCGGCGGCATAGGCCTCGCGGCGATGAACCGGTCGCAGGAACTCATGCACGACTTTGAAACTACCTTCCGTATCGCGTTCGGTATCCTCTGATTTGCTGGTGTGCGATTCGTCGTAGCGATAGCTGGCTTCGTGATTGATGGCACCGATGGTCAGGCCGAGCGCGTTATATATCTGCCCCATCCAGGTTGCGTCGCGGCGAGCCAAATAGTCATTGACAGTAACAACGTGTACGCCGCGGCCGACCAACGCGTTCAAATACGCGGGGAGCGTGGCGACAAGCGTTTTGCCTTCGCCGGTGCGCATTTCCGCAATTTTGCCTTTGTGGAGAACGATGCCGCCGATGAGCTGAACGTCATAGTGGCGCTGGCCGAGCGTGCGCTTGGCCGCTTCGCGGACGGCTGCAAACGCTTCGGGCAAAAGGTCATCAAGCGACTCGCCTTCGGCGAGTCGCTTGCGGAATTCTTCGGTTTTAGATTTTAATTCTTCACGCGAAAGCTTCTCGAATTTCGGTTCGAGATCATTAATCTTTTGGATCGTGGGCTGAAGCGATTTGATATATCGGTCGTTGGCCGAACCAAATAATCCAGCTAAAAACGCCATAGTTTGCTTACTCTAGCACAATTTTCGATGAAAAACCAGCTAGCGCCGGGCCGCAAGCTTCTTGTCTTTAAACTTTTTGATTTGGGCTTGCAGCTCGTCGCGAACGGCTGTAATTGCGGTATGGAGATCGGCATCCTGGGCCTGGGCCCGAAGCAAGTTCCTGCCCAGTTTGAGGTTCCCTTCAGCGTAGAAAATATCGCCGGAGCGATGATGGCTGGAAGGCTTGGAAATTTCAACCCGGACAGCAGGTTTCTCGGTCGGCAGATACTTCTCCAGCGCGCCTATCTTGGATTCGATGAATTCCCGCAACGCGGCATTTAATTCAATGTGTTTGGAAAAAATATCGATCTTCATGGGTGTTTTTGTTTTATTGTACCCTATTGAATACGAAAGAACAGCCCCGGCCGCAACGGCCGGGGCTGGAAGCGCTAACGCTTTCTCTTTTTGGTCTTCTTCTTTGCAGACTTCTTCTTTTTCACGACTTTCTTCTTCATCTTCTTCTTTGCCATGAGAGAGCGGTTCGAGAGAAGAAAAATTATTTTGAATAATTTTTTCTTTCGTTCCGGTTATTGTTTAGTTCGCGACGACAGTTCGACAAGTCTGCCGCGATCGTGCACCGAAGTGCCGTATCTGTTTTTATTTTAAAGAAATCAAAAACGATTTTCTATAAAAAGAGTGGATAACTTTCCCAATAATTTTTTCTGCGAAAAAATTATTGGGAAATGTCGGCGCCGGTTTTGTAAAAATTCAATTCCGAATCGTTGATGGTGAAGATCGCGTTCCAATCACGGCCGGAATTCGTAAACTGCTGGGCGGTGATGTTGAGCCAATGCTTGGTCCCGTCCGGCCAGACGGCGTAGACTTTTTTGTCGTCCGCCGCGCGGACATAATTGGACACCGGATAACCATCAAACGTGTCCTGTGAGACAATCACGACTTCAGACACACTACGGCCATAGAGTTGGAGCAAGCCGGGATTCATATATCGTTTGTAATTGCCGGTAATGACATACACGTCGGACGACCCTTGGCGACTGATAAGCGTCCCGTCGGTAATCGGTTGGATCGGAGTTGGCGATTCGGTCGTAAAACTAACATTCAACAGCATGGATGCATCTGTTTCCTTATCGGAAAAGCCCGCCGTCTTTGAAATATTGATGGGAACAAATGTAATCTGGCGGACACCAGTGAGATCAATAATCGCCGGATTAGTGAGAAGACGCACTGCGCCCGTGTTATCGAGATAACCGACAGCAAACCGGGGATCATCCCAGCTCACGGACAGGTGCTGGTCGGCGGGAATGCCGGCAGGAAGCAGAACCGGATCCCATTCCATCGCCCAAGGCTTGGCTGTCACAGAAATACTGGCTGTAGAAGGATAATTCATAAACAGAAAACTGTCCGAGCCGAGCGAGATGGCGCGAAGCTCGGGGCGCGTGTAGCCGTAGCGCTGGTCGGGGCTGGTCGTATTTTTGATGTTCGCTGCGACCCAATCAAAGAATACGTCTTTGAATTGCTCGGCGTAGCCGTGAGCCCGCAGGTAGGCATTGATCGAATCAATGCCTACCTGCGGGCTGTGCAGCGTCTCCTGCAAAATTCCCACGCCGTAATGCTCAACGAGATACTCACCGAACAGCGTAACAATCGAATAATCAACCGACGTATTCGGCCACTCAGTGAGACTGTCATGCGGGTTGGTGATAAAGGTGTTCAAGAGGCGGCGGATGTCGGAAGTCATGAACACATCGTTGTAACCGGCAGCGGTAATCGAGTACTGCGAACGCAATTCATTGAGCCACACGTCTTCCGACACATGATTGAGCAGTTCTTTTTGATTGAAAGAAATCAAGTGCTGAAATTCATGGGCTAAAAATGACTTGATTTGGTCGGTGCCGACCGAGTCAACCGTAACCGTGATCATCTCCCGCTGATTGGATTTGGGCGCCGTCGAGCGCGGGTATTCATTTACCGAATCAAAATAGCCGCCGGTAGTAGAACCGAGCCGCTCCATCAAAATCGTCACTCGAGAATCATTGTCGATCCCCGGATTGGGCTCCGAACCCCACAGGGCCGTATCTTTGGGATAGATATTGGTATCAAATTCCCGGGCTGTATCAACAATCGATTGGCCGATCGCCGCGGCATCGGCCGGCGAGAGCGCTTGGCGATAGGTATCATCCAAATACCAGTAGGCATGTTCGCTGACGTAGACGAGCGTGGCAGGGACGCTGGAACGATGAGCGGCATCATAACTTGAATCGGTAAAAAACGTATGCTGTTCGCCGACCGTATCCGCCGATGCGTGGATCGAAAAACCGAATGCAGCGCAAAAAATAACCGCGGCAACAGCCATTCGACGATAGTATCTGATATGCATATACTGTCAGTATACGGGAATCCCCGCGGAATATAAAACTTTCGACATCTTGAAATATGTATAAAATCTGGTATAATTAGGAAAACAAATGCGGAAATTTACTCTGTTCATCCTTGACGCCGGATTGCTGTACCTCTCGCTCTTGGCGATGCTGGTAATCCGTTACGGCTTCAACATCTCCGAGGCCTACGCGATTCACCTAGCGCCGTTTCTCATTATTTTCGGATTCTGGCTGCTGGTATTCTACATCGCTGGCCTCTACGACGTCCGCACATTCCGAAACAATATATATTTTTACAGCACATTTCTGCAAGCAGTCGGAATTGCGACGCTCGTCTCCATCGGATTCTTCTACGTTATTCCCCTCTTCGGCATTACACCCAAAACCAATCTTGCCATCTTTGCCGCCGCGTTTACCCTTCTGGATATCGCCGGTCGTTCGTTGTTTAACGGCATTGTAGAAACGCGGCTCAAAAAACCGACCCTGATCATCGGTTCCAATGAATTGGCCCGGGAAACGGCGGATTTACTTTGCAAAAATCCTCAACTCGGTTATGAACTCGTTGCAGTCATCGACCCGGCCCAGAGCGACCATTTTGAGCGCGAAATCCGCGACAAACGAATTAATACCGTTGTCGTCAGTCCGGAGAGCTACCAAATTCCCCACCTGATCGATGTATTTTATAAGACGCTCGGGATGCAGATTGCTTTCTATAACTTAGCCACGTTCTATGAACGCGTCTTCGGACGCGTGCCGGTGGCCGGCATTACCCAAGTCTGGTTTTTGGAAAATATGACTCGAGCCAACAGCCGATTTTTTGAAAGCTTTAAACGCCTGGGCGATATCATTTTCGGCTTGGTGTTCGGCGCCGTATCCCTGCCGATCTGCGGCATTGTCGCGCTCCTGGTTCGCTTCACTTCCGAAGGACCGATCTTTTATACTCAAACCCGCATCGGCCGGCTTGGGAAGCCGTTCAAGATCGTGAAATTCCGGACGATGGTAAAAGATGCTGAAGCCCAGACCGGAGCGGTCTGGGCTTCAGCATCCGACGCGCGCGTCACGCCGCTTGGCCGCTTTCTCCGCCGCACCCGCCTTGATGAACTGCCCCAGTTCTGGCTCGTTGTCAAAGGCGATATGTCCCTCGTCGGTCCGCGGGCCGAGCGACCGGAATTCCATTCGATTCTCAAAAAAGAAGTTCCTTTCTATGAGGAGCGCTACTTAATCAAACCCGGCTTGTCGGGCTGGGCCCAGATTAACTATTCCTACGGCTCTTCAATCCATGACGCAGCTCAAAAGCTCCAATACGATTTGTACTACATCAAAAACCGTTCGATTATTCTCGATATCGGCATTATTCTGACAACCATCCGCATCGCTCTCGCCCAGGCGGGTAACTAAATGCGCCGCTTCGCGGCGCATTTAGTTACCACTCGCGTCCGAGAGATTCGACAAACTGCTTCGCTTCGCCGGCAAAATTCGGATCAAGCTCAGCGGCTTTTCGAGCTTGCGACACCGCATCATCAACGCGGCCCAGCTGGGCGTAAAGCGCCGCCAGCGTAGCCCGATATTGAACGTTCGTCGGATTTACCTTAACCAATCCTTCCTGAATAAGCACTAAGTGGGTATAATCTTTGAGATTATAATAGAGATTATAGAGTTTTTGGTACTCATCTTCGGTTGGACCATAACCCGCATCCAGCGCCTGCTGAATCACTTCCAGCGCTTTTTCATTGTCACCCTCATCCAGCAGTACAACGCCCCAGTACCAATATGACAAGCCAACATCAGGATTTAATTCCGCGGCTTTTTGGAAATACTCGGCGGCCTTGGCATCGTCTTTTTTGTTTAAATATCCCTGCGCGATCTCGTAGTACGTGCGGACAAACGTCGGCGATAAATCAAGCGCGTGGAGCGAGTGTTGCAGGGCTATATCGTTATATTCCGATTTTGGATCATCCTTGCCGAGAGTAAGGTACAAACGCGACAAATATAATTCCGGCAGATATTCGTACGGCGCCAAGGCTGCATTTTGTTTCATCGCTTCGATTGCGCTGTTTATGGCATTGGTATACACGTCATTGTGCGGACTAGGTTCATTATCAAGCAGCCATTGGGCGTAGCGGTTGCGGATATCGTAGATGCCGGCGACATTGTATTTTAAAGCCTCTTCGTATTTCTGAATTGCCGTACCGCCGTCGTTATTGGCGCCGGCGACGATTGCACGGGTTGTGGTGTAATTCGCTTCGGCCGCGCGGATATTGGTCTTATAGATTAGGTACCAGGCCAGACACATCAAGACAACGCCGACAAATCCCGCCGCCGCGCGAGCGCGCGGCGGCGTCGGCATATGCTTTTCCGGGGCCGGATCGCGAGCCAAGAACGAAATGAACCCAAGAACTGTGAAAAAAATAATAAAGTTAGCCGACGTATCGAAGATAAAGGAATTGTGAATCATATACCCGACCAGCAGCGCGATAAACGAGTATTTGTAGAGCTGCATTTCTTTTTGGCGGAAGCGGCCTCGATTGAGGGTCATAAAAGCGGCTACAAAAAGTAAAACATAAGTAATAAATCCGGCTAAACCCATAGTCACCAACACTTCAACGAACATGTTGTG
>DASZRH010000002.1:0-21293 GCA_035549275.1 Minisyncoccota bacterium
TCAGTTCGAAAGATCGAAGGCCGGGTGATCGCGACAGATAAGAGCGCTTCGTTGGCTAGATCAGGCGGTGCGGCCTTTGGCTTAGGTGCGGCGGAGGCAGGCGCCGGCGTCAAAACGTCTGCGGTCGAGGCATACGCATCAAGGTCATCTTTAAATGACATGACGTCGGCCGTGATAGCCTGTTCGGGCGCCTGCAGCAGCATTGCAAGCTGGCTTACCCAGTGCGCCCGCTCCACGCTCGACGGCAGCCGCTTCACAAACGGTGCGACCGCGGCCAAGACCTGTTTCTTACTTTCGGCCGAAGTCGGATTGTATGACGCGCGAGCCAGATCGAAATAGTAGTCAACGACGGGCTTGGCCGCGCCGACGACGTCAGACCAAATCGGACCGTGTTTTTTGACGAAATCCGCAGGATCCTTGCATTCAGGGTCGCGCAGTTCAATGACGGAAATATTAAATTGTTGGGCCAGAGCCAATCCGATGCCGCGACGAGTTGCCATGGCACCAGCCTGGTCGGTATCGAAACAAAATCCCAGATGTTTGGTATACCGCTGCAAAAGCCGAAGATGATGAGGAGTTAAAGCGGTGCCGGATGAGGCGACGACATTGCGTACGCCCGCCTGGTATGACATGAGAGCGTCCATATTGCCCTCGACCAGGATGCATGCATCCGCTTTTCTGATATCTAGTTTGGCCTTGGATAGGCCATATAAAACACGGCTTTTGTCATAGATCAGCGTACCTGGGGTATTCACGTATTTTGCCATAACCGGTCCCTCCTGGTCAAGGGGTTTATCCCCAGCCCCCTCTTGACCAGACGGTGAGGACTCAAAGATCCGTCCCGTAAACCCCACGGTTTGGCCGGAAATATCGAAAATGGGAAACATAATACGGGAACGGAAGCGATCGTAAATGCCCCGGCCTCGTCCTTTTGACTCGTCACGGCGGATTGCCAGACCCGCATCTACGGCTTCCTGCTCGGTATAGCCGCAGCTGACGATATATTTGGAGAGCGCTTCCCAATCCTGCGGCGCGAAGCCCAGGCGGAATTCAGCAATCGTTCCGTCAGTCAAACCACGGTCGTGCAAATACGCAAGCGCTCGCGTGCCGGCCGCGGATTGAAACTGTTTTTGAAAAAATTTCGTAGCCAGTTCTGAAATCTCGTAGAGTTTTGTTTTTACGTCGGCAACCCCTTCGGAGACGTACGTACGGCGGCTCTCAAGCTGGACGCCTGCTTTGTTGGCGAGCATGCGCAAGGCTTCGGGAAATTCGACGCCTTCGATTTCTTTGACGAACTCAAACATATCGCCGCCCTTGGCGCAGCCAAAGCAGTGCCAAATCTGACGATCAGGCGAGACGAAAAACGATGGCGTTTTCTCGTTGTGAAACGGACAGCGGCCTTTGTAGTTGATGCCCGCTTTCTGAATCTTCATATAACCGCCAATCACGTCCACAATATCGAGGCGGTCTTTGATTTTTGAAACCGGAGAATCGTTAAACATGGTATTGCTAGTGTAGAGAATATTTTCAGAAAAGAAAAGCGCCCCTGACACGACGACGAAGTCGTCGTGTCAGGGGCGAGCCGGCAAGAAGATGAACCCAACGATCACCGATCGGCTTGGATCGTCAGTGCCGCCAGTCCCGGCAGTGAAGCCGAGAGGCGCCGGCGGGCATCGGTCAGTACCTTTCTGGCATCTTGCGGCAGCTCATCGCGCGAGATCCACCGAGCCGACGGCCCGTTGACCACCTGGACAGCATCGCCGTCGAGATTGTACGAGGTGTTCCCGACCACGACGCTCTCCTTCATCTGATTGATGATGAGGTAGTAGGAGGCGTCACGACCGAAGCGGACGCTGCACGCGTTCTCGACGCAGGTCACTTCGGGTTCGGGAGACCGAACTGCGGTGATGGTGATAAGCACCGCCGCCGCCAGCGTAATTGCGACTGCCGCGATTCTGCCCTTCCAAGTATCCAACATAGTGTCCATCCTTTGAATTGTGGGGGTCGGCCCAAAGCCGACTCCAGAGTACTGACTACATTATACCAAAAATATTACAAAAAGTCAAATCATCCGGAAAGCCGAGAAATGAGATGCTAGGCCGACAATTGAGCGGTGCAGAAGGCACAGCGTTTGGCCCCTTTAGGAATGCTGCTTAAGCATTCAGGGCATTCTTTCGTTTGGCTTACCGGCTGAGGTTCATCCTGCTTGCTGAACCGAGCCAGGAATTTATTGATAGGCGTAATGACCGCGAAATACAGTGTCGCCGCGACGATCAAGAAAGAAAGAATGGCGTTAAAAAAGTAGCCATATAGAAACGTGCTGCCATTCACTGTTGCTTTCCAATTTGAAAAATCAGGCAATTTTCCGGCTACTCCGATGAGCGGAGTGATGATGCCGCTGACCAGCGCACTGACGACTTGATTAAATGATGCGCCGATGATAACGCCGACAGCCAGGTCAATGACGTTGCCGCGAAGAATAAATTTGCGAAATTCTTTGAGCATGAAATCAGTATGGCACAAGGAATATATTTTGCAAGAATTAAAAACGGACTCCCGAAAGAGTCCGTGTCCCTGGCGCGCTTCGCGCGCCAGGGACCGTGTAAAGAGCTACTGCACCGGAATCGGTTCCTTCGATCCCGGAATGATATCCGGGTTGTTGTAGTCGCCGTTGGTGAACCGAATAATGAAGTACTTGGCGCCGTTCGACGGCAAGTGTGCCGGATTGTCCGACGACCATTCAAGCTTGCCAGTCTTCGGGCCATCCTCGCACTTGGCCTTGAGCGGGTTAGCGATCTTCACCCATTTCAGGCCGTCGCTGCCCTGCCAGTAGATTCCGACGAATTGTCCGGAAACATTCTGATAGGTGTAGTTCACCGTCACATCCACGCTCTTTTTCTTGAACGTAGAGGCGCCGTAGCCGCCATGATCGCCGTGTTCGACCACCGAGCCGCTCCAATCGAACTGGAACGGATGGAGATCGCTGCACGTCGGCGGCGGAGGCAGTTTCGGCACCAACACCGTAAACGTCTGAACGCACGCCGGAGTAATCTGGCTGTCCGAAACGGTAACCGTGTAGGTCTTGTCAGCGGCCGCATTGCGCGGATACGCGTGCGATTGCTGAACCCCCGACGCCACGCTGCCCGTCGTTCCATCGCCCCAGTTGACCGTCGTCGGTCCGGGACCCGTGAACGTCGGCGTGAACATGGCAGTTACGTTCACCGGCGTACTGCCGTTGACTGCCGTGATACCAATATTCGACAGCTTCAGTCCGATCGTTGAACACGTTGGCGGCGGTGGAGGCGGCGGTGTGCATGCATCTGTCGTTCCGAACCAGTAGTTCACGAGCAGGAACGGCTTGGGAGCCGTGTAAGGATGGATGTTCTTCCCATGATCTCCGATGTCAGCCATCGTGATACCAAAGTAGACATCCAGCTGCCACGGTTTGGCGCAATCGGTTGGACCGTGAACGGTGACCGACTTCGTTTGGCCGGGACCGATCTGCACGTGGCCCGCTTCCAGGAAGACCTGGTCTTTGAACCCCACTACTCCGGGAACCGGCATATAGAAGACACCGACGACATAATCGTTGGTGCAGGTCTTGGAGGGGTTGTTGATCGTGACCGTCAGCGTCCGCCCCTGGTCGCTCGCCGTGTAATTGGCGGCGGCCCAGACGAAATCACAGTTCGTCGTCGCCTGCGGCGTTGGAGGCGCCGGAGGCGGAGGCGGCTGGGGGTTCGGCGACGGCGGAGCCGGATCCGGGGTCGGATCCGGATTTGGTGCCGGCGTCGGGTCGACCGGAGTAGGTGTTGGAGGGTTCGGGCTTGGATTCGGCGCCGGATCAGGCGTCGGTGTCGGCGGCTGGGGTGTGGGTGCCGGCGTCGAAGTCGTCGTCGGTTCGTCCACGGGGGACGGTCCCGTCGGATTCCGAGATTTTTCGACCGAACAACCCACTGCCAGCAATCCGATAATCGCTGCCGTAATGAACTTCCTCATTCTTCAGTGCTCCTTGTGAAAGCCAGCGTCCCCTGCATGGCTGTTGTAACGAACTTGAGGCGTACTCGTTGGGACCGCCTATCTTGTGAAACCAATACCTATATATTACACAATTTATTAAGTTTTGTCAATATGTCCGCTATTCTTTGATTAAAAAGCGTTTTTCCCGAGATGCTGCCCCGCTGACCAGGAAAACCCGAGAAACAGAAACATGGTAAAAATCAGCGATTAGCTGGGTAACGCGATCGTTGGCTTTCCCCTTTTCCGGCGGCGCCTGAACGCGAATTCGCAATGTCAGCGGCGCAATCTCTTTCACCGCTTCCGTCCGTGCTCCCGCGCTCACCTTCACCATCACCATTTTTCCTTGCAAAGCATTTGTATCCATATTAAGCAATGTCTTTTCTAAATTGTTTACCCTCGAAATCTATGATTCCAACCGCCTGATAAACTTTCTCCCGAGCTTCATCGAGCGTGTTGCCGGTAGCACTTACACCCAACACTCTGCCACCATTTGTAACTAACCGTTCGTCTACAGATTTAGTACCTGCATGAAAAATAACTACATTGTCTACTTTTTTTGCTTCAGTAACGCCAGTTATGAGCAATCCTTTTGGATAGCTTCCCGGGTATCCCTTCGAAGCCAGGACAACACAGCAAGCCGATTTATTTTCCCACTCTATTTTCAGGCCTTTCAAAGTTCCTTCAACGCACGCCAATAAAATTTCAGCAAGATCAGTCTTGAGAAGCCGCACATACGATTGTGTTTCCGGATCTCCAAAACGCGCATTGAACTCCAGAACTTTCGGTCCCTCTTTGGTAAGCATGATACCGGGAAAGAGAACTCCTTTGAAAGGCCGACCCCTATTCTTAAGTTCTTTAAGGATAGGCATGACTATCTCTCGTTCTATTTGATCTAAAATATCTTGAGAGATTCCGGGAACAGGAGCAACTGTGCCCATACCACCAGTATTTGGCCCATGATCGTTATCAAAAATCCTCTTATGATCTTGAGATGAAGGAAATAGCATGGCTGTTTCTCCATCGCAAAATGCATGAATCGAAATTTCCTCGCCCGTCAGAAATTCTTCAATCACAATAGTTTCACCCGCAGCCCCAAAGGTCTTTTGAGACATCATCTCTTTAAGAGTTTGCCTTGCTTCTTCCTCATTGCTCACAATAACCACTCCTTTACCTAGCGCAAGACCGCTCGCTTTTATTACAAGCGGATATTCTTGGATCCGCACATATTCTTTTGCTTTCGCAATATCAATAAACGTTTTGGATTTTGCCGTGGGAATATTCAAATGCTCAAGCAATTCCTTGGCAAAGGACTTCGAGCATTCAATTTCTGCCGCTTCTTTTGTTGGCCCGAATACCTTTATCCCAACTGCCTGGAGTGAATTTACAATACCTGCTGCCAGGGCATCATCGGGGCCGACTACAACAAGATCAATCTGCTTCTTTTTCACGCATTCAATAACCGCCTGATGGTCAAAAATATCGAGAGCAATATTTTCTCCAATTTGAGCCGTTCCCGGATTCCCGGGTGCAGCAAATATATTTTTGACCCGTGGAGATTTCTTTAACTTCCAGGCGAGCGCGTGTTCTCGCCCGCCCGAACCAATGACCAAAATATTAATATTCTGCATCGGATTTCCAATTTTGGCGGAGAGAGTGGGATTCGAACCCACGATACCCTTTCGAGTATGCCGCCTTTCCAAGGCGGTGCTTTCGACCACTCAGCCATCTCTCCGTATTTGCAACCACTGTTTATACTTATTTGTTATCCTCGGGTTCGAGGATCCAAAGATTCCTAAATATTTTTGCACAGCATCCACACTGTACAGATAGAGATTTTGTCCCTGAATATGGGGGACAATTTTATTTTCTTGTAAAATTACCGCTACAGCCTCAATCAATTTTGGAGACCGATTAGTGAAACAAAGGCCAAGATTATTGTAAATTCGTTGTCCTCCTTTTCTACCATGTTTATGGATGTAGAGGCAACCATCCGTATCTATCAGCCCCCTTACAAACATCTGTTTATATTCAGAGTTTTCTGTTATCCATCCAGAAATATCTACTTGCTGTTTTACTTTATTTCCTCTTATTGCTCCTTGTGCGACTAAAAAATCAACCAAATTTCGTCCGGAAGAAACAAGTACAAGTGCGTTTATTTTCGGGCGCTTCCGTACTGCAACTGGGATATCAAACAAATTTTGTAAAAGTTCTTGTACATAGACGGCATATTTAGCATCTGCATCAGAATTCATGGTTATAACAAGCTGCCATGGATTATTAATTCCACCGTCACCAGCAATAATACCCATAAGTTCTGCTAATTCTTTTGACCGACTTGGGATTTTAATAATCTTTCGGTGACTTTTCTCGGGATAGAGTACCCGCGGATTCAAATCAAGCATACCCATATTTTACCACAAATCCCTCCCAATTTTCAAGTTAATTAAGGACTAAAGTTCAGCTAGTTTAGCCCGAGAATAGATACTCTGTTCGGTGGCCGCGATGATTTTGGCCATCATTTCAATACAATGAATGGGAAACTTACCTTTGGAGGTTTCAGCCGAGAGCATGACAGCCGAGGCACCGTCCAAAACAGCGTTGGCGACATCAGAAACTTCGGCGCGCGTGGGTACCGAATCATGCCGCATGGATTCGAACATTTGGGTTGCAACAATGGCGGGCCTGCCCGCCGCCATGGCGGCGGCAACCAGTTCTTTTTGGCGAATGGGGAGTTCCCAGAGCGGCGTCTCGACGCCCAAATCACCGCGCGCAACCATGATTGCGTCGGATGCTTCGAGAATCCCGGCAATATTTTCCAACGCTTCCGGCCGTTCAATCTTGGCGATGATCTTAATCGGCCGATCGCCGATGAGACGTCGGATTTCAAGAATGTCGTCTTTGGTTCGGACAAACGACGCGGCGATGAAATCAACACCCAAACTCATGCAGAATTCAAGATCATTGCGGTCTTTGTCTTCCAGAATGCTGGCTCGCAGGCGCAGGCCCGGCGCATTGACGCCTTTTTGCGAAGAGAGATGCCCGCCGGCGGAAATACGGACGGAGAATAACGGACCATTGACGGCAATGATCTCGCCGGATACTTTGCCGTCATCAATGAAGATGACGTTGCCGACGGCGGAGCCGGCGGCAAAGATCGGGGACGGAAATGGAATTTTTCCGTCTGTGTAGGCCGTCGCCGATGTGTCGAGAACGATCGTATCGCCCGCGGCCACGAAAATCCCCTCTTCAGGCAATGTGCCCAGGCGCATTTTGGGCCCCTGCAAATCGCCCATGATTTTCACGTCTTTATTTTTCTCCTTGGCGAGTGTGCGGATGGTGCGGAATCGTTCGCCGTGGGCAGCATGGACATCATGCGAGAAATTCAAACGCGCAACGCCGAGGCCGGCATCAATCATCTGACCTAAAACGTCCGGCGTCTCCGACGCCGGACCGATAGTCGCTACGATTTTAGTATCTCGCTGGGTCATTGTTTGTCTTTCAGGTCTCTGACGAGTGTGTTAAAGGCTTCTCCACGGTCATATTCGTTTTTGAATTTTTCGAAGCTTTTGGCTCCAGGAGAAAATACTATCACAGATTTTGAATACGCGCCAGCTTTTTTGAGCGCGGCGCTGAAACATTCGGCCAGCGTTGAATACAGTGGCACAGGATCAGCCCACGATCCCAGCGTTGCGCGCATCTTGTCGGTCGCGCTGCCTTCCAGCATAATCAAATTCCCTGGTTTGATATATTCGCACACTGCCCGAGCCCACTCGGAATATTCAAGATCGCGATCCGTGCCACCAGCAATAAATATAGCATTCCTGCTTCCAAAGCGTTTTATCGCCTGGATTGCGCCTTCGGGCGATGTTGCCGTCGTATCGTTAATAATCATCAAGCGATCGGTTGCAAACACGGTTTCCTGCCGGAAAGGAATCTTCGGCAAAGAGTTCAGCCGCGTTTGGATATTCTCCCAAGAAACTCCGAGGCAATGCGCAGCCAGCGCAGCTGCACAAAGATTGGCCAGATTGTGCTCGCCCAGTGCCAGTGTAATATCATCAAGCGACAAGACTTTGCTGACGGAACCGGCAGATTTGAAATAGACGGCATCGCGATCATGCCAAACCCCTTCCCGCCCGTCAGCTAGCGGCCGAAGAGAAAAATACCACACGCGCGATGCCGGCTTCAGGCCTGCAAAAAAGTCCGTCCACGAATTATCAACATTCAGCACGAGGTGCTGAATTGCAGTTTGAAAGCGAAAAATGTTCGCCTTTACTGCCGCGTATTCTTCCATTGTCTTGTGGCGATTCAAATGATCGCGGGAGAGATTGGTAATGACGGCAACCTCAGGCTGAATGCGTATTCGATCCAGGAGCTCGAGATGAAACGAGGGCAATTCGACAACGGCTGCGGCCAGCGACGATGCACGATCCAGAACATTTAAAAACGGGTGGGTGGAAGAGTTCCCGGCAATCGAAGATGCAAATTGCGAACTTACGAAATATTCCGTCCAGGCAGTGGTAGTCGTTTTGCCGCGCGTGCCGGTCACGGCCACAATCGGCCTGGCAAACTCTTCAAAAAATATAGCTGCTTCATTGAGAACCATTTTGCCCTGGGTAAACGCATACTGGATATATTCGCTGGCAATCGGGACATCGGGATTAACAACGACAATATCGCAGGCATCGACATCCTCAAACGAATGGCCGCCCAGCTTCCAGACAGCGGTGCCAGTAACCCGTGCAATCGAGTCGGCCAATTGATTGCGGGTTTTGAGGTCGGTAACGGTTACACGTGCGCCCTGGCGCATCAGCCAATTGGCGGCGGCTACGCCGCCGCCAAGAATTCCCAAACCAAACAGCAATACTTTTTTACCTTTGAACGTCATTGGATATCCATGCCGCGGAGAATGCGGATGCGGTCGCCGATCGGCGGATGAGTCATGAACAATCGGGCAAACCACGATTCTTTTTGCTTGCCCTTGAACGGATTGGAAATGAACAAATGCGCCGTGGCATTGGAAGCCATATCCATCGGCTCTTCATCATGGGCAATTTTTTCCAAGGCGCTGGCAAGACCCTCCGGATAGCGGGTCAGGAGCGCGCCGGATGCGTCCGCCAAGTATTCGCGTTTGCGGGAAATGGCCAGACGCACCAAGGTTGCGGCCAGCGGCGCCAAAACGGCCGCGACCAACGCAATCGCCAGCAGAACCGCGCCTCCGGCGCGTTCATCGTTGTCGCGGCGACGATTATTCCAAAAACTCATTCGCAAAAACCAGTCGGCGAGGATCGAGATCAAACCGGCCAAGACAACGGCAACTGAAGAAATCAAAATATCGTCGTTACCGATGTGTGAAAGTTCGTGGGCCAAAACTCCCTCCAGTTCGCTTCGGTTCAGCCGTGCCAATGCTCCCCGGGTTACCGCGATGGCCGCGTGTGTGGCGTTGCGGCCCGTAGCAAACGCGTTAATCTGATCGTCGGGAATTATATATACGCGCGGCATCGGCAGTCCGGCCGTGATCGAGAGGTTCTCGACGATTCGATACAACTCTTCATGCCCTTCCCGTGAGACGGGCTGGGCGTGAGCTACGGCAAGCGCAATCGCATCCGAGCGCCAATATGCCGTGAAATTCATGATGATGCTCAAGGCCACCGCGGCGTACAAAATGCCGGGAGAGTTTTGAACGTAGCTGAAAATGAACCCGAGCGCGATAACCAAGAGAAAAAACATGGTCATCAGGAACCATGTTTTTCTGACATTGCTATCATGCTGCGTGTAGAGCGTAGTCATGACGCAAAAATAATCCGTTAGAATTTAACTTGGACCGGTTCGCGCTGGGCGGTATCCATCTGGAAGAATTCTTCGCGCTTGAACGAGAACATGCCGCCAATGACATTGGTCGGAAATGTTTCCAGCTTGGTATTGTAATCCAGGACGTTGGTGTTGTAGAAACGGCGCGCGGCTTGGATTTTGTTTTCGGTATCGGTCAATTCATCTTGAAGCTTGGCGAAATTTTCGTTGGCTTTGAGGGTCGGATACGATTCGGAAAGTGCGAACAAGCTCTTGAGCGCGCCGGAGAGATTGTTCTCGGCTTCGCCTTTGGCTTGGCGCGTACCAGCGCCCATGGCGGCGGCACGCGCTTGAATCACGCGTTCCAGCACATCCTTTTCATGAGCGGCATAGCCCTTGACGGTTTCGACGAGATTTGGAATCAGGTCGTAGCGGCGCTTGAGCTGAACGTCAATATCCGACCAGGCCTCGCGAACGCGATTGCGGCCGCGTACCAGGCCGTTAAACGCCCCGATCACCCACAGAACGAGCACTGCAACGACAATGAGGATAATAGTAGTGGTAGTCATATCTAGACTATACCACTTGAGACGGATTTTTCAAGGCATACTGACAATCAAAAACGGCGACCGTTAGGTCGCCGTTTGGCCGAGCATGCTTTCGAGCATGGTCAGATCGGGTAAATCCGGCCCCGAAAATGAGTGGCTCTCAAGATTCCGAGGATCTTCGAAAGGATCGAGCCGGGTCATCCCCCACTGCCGCGGCACGCGGCGGAGGTCAAGTATGACAATGCGATGATTCCGCGCGAGGATAATTCGATATCCGTCCCGAAACGAGAAGTTGTCGTAACTGATGCTTACCCCCGGGATTTTTTCCTGGATGGCAGCGCCGAAATTGAGAACCGTGGCCGTGAAGCCGTAGCGCTCTTCCGTTCGAAATTCCATAAAGAACCAAGAAAAGTATATCGCCGTTAGGAAAAATCGACAATCCCTTGGATAAACGTGAGATCACGGAGTCGCTTGCGCAACTCGGGAAAGAACCGAGCCAGATCAAGGGGTGGCAAAAGAATGCCGTTTTGAACTTTCCAGATTTCTTTGTCTTTTTCGCCGTCCCGGCACAACCCTAGATACAATTTGGCATCAGGAAAATAGAACTGAACGCCTGATGACCCGAATGAAATCTGCGGATCAAGTGCCAGCAGCTTCAGGGTATCCGCCGCCATCTCTCGATACCGATGATGTTGCTTGGTTACGATTCCTTCCAGGTACCGTTTCAGCTCGAATCGAAAGAGTTCCAATTCGTAGCGTGATCGTTCCGTGATGTATGTCTCCATGTCACGTTCACTTTGAGAACGCTTAGACAACTCAATCGCATCCAACTTCAGGACTTTCGGGACGCGATACCGATAGTAAAGAAGCATTCCGAACTTCAAGACAGCGCGGCCGCCGAACCACAGGACAATACCGCCCGCAGTCCAGAGCAGCAGAATGTTAAGGAGCATGGGGATATTAAACCCCAGAATAAATTATAAGTCAATTAAACTGCCAGATTTAGTAGTCCATACCGCCCATGGGAGGCATACCGCCGCCGGCGGCCGGAGCTTTGTCTTCGGGCGAATCGGTTACGACGGCTTCGGTCGTAAGAATCATCGAAGCTACGGAAACGGCATTCGTCAGGGACGTTTTGACGACTTTCAGCGGATCAATGATGCCGGCCTTGATCATATCGACATATTCGCCCGTTGCAGCATTCAAGCCCACGCCCGCTGTTTCGCCGAACACGCGCGAGACGACTTCATTGGAATCCTTGCCGGCATTCTCGGCAATTGAGCGGAGCGGCTTTTCAAGCACCGACTTGATAAGCATGACGCCGCGTGATTCGTCACCGACTTCGCTGACGCCTTTGATGGCTTTTATGTTCAATTCTTTGGACGCCTCAAACAGAGCCAAGCCGCCGCCGGGCAAAATACCCTCTTCGAGCGCGGCGCGCGTGGCATTCACGGCATCCTCGACTCGGAATTTCTTTTCTTTCAATTCGGTTTCGGTCGTCGCACCGACTTTAATGACAGCTACGCCGCCCGACAGTTTGGCAATGCGCTCCTGGAGCTTCTCGCGGTCAAATTCCGATTTGCTTTCGGCAAGCTGAGTTTTGAGCTGGCTGACGCGCTTTTCAATCGCCTGTTTTTTGCCAGCACCGCCGACAATCGTTGTTTTTTCTTTGCCGGCTACCACGCGGCGAGCGCGGCCCAAATGTTCAATCTCCACCGAATCCATTTTCATACCCTTTTCTTCGGTAATAACCGTGGCGCCGGTGATGATCGCAATGTCTTCCAACATTTCCTTCTTGCGATCGCCGAAGCCCGGGGCTTTGACGGCCAGAGAGTTAAAGATGCCACGGAGTTTGTTCAGCACCAGCGTCGGCAAGGCGTCGCCGTCGACGTCTTCCGCGATAATGACTAATCCCCGCTTGCCACCTTTGGCGATTTTTTCAAGCAACGGCACGATATCCTGAATGGAAGAAATTTTCTTGTCGGTAACGAGAATATATGGATCATCGTAGACGGCTTCCATCCGTTCGGTATTGGTTACCATATAATGGGAGACCCAGCCGCGGTCGAATTGCATGCCCTCAACCAATTCAGTCGACATATCGGACGACTGCGATTCTTCGACGGTTACGACGCCTTCTTTGCCGACTTCATTAAAGACTTCAGCAATCAACGCGCCGATTTCAGGGTCGTTAGCCGAAATGGATGCAACTTCTTTCAAATTCGTCTTAGTTACGGCCTGCTTTCGCTTTTCGAGAAAGGCAATGACCCAATCCGCGGCCTTATCCATACCGCGCTTTAAAACCAGCGGATTGGCACCGGAAGCGACGGCTGAAAATCCTTCAGCTACGATTGCCTGGGCCAATACGGTTGCCGTGGTAGTACCATCTCCGGCAATATCATTGGTCTTGGACGCAACTTCCTTGATCAACTCCGCACCGATATTTTCAAATTTATTCTTTAATTCGATTTCCTTCGCTACGGTTACGCCATCTTTCGTGATAACCGGCGAACCGAACCCGCGGTCGAGCAAAACATTGCGGCCTTTGGGACCAAGCGTGACTTTCACTGCATTCGCGATCTTATCAACGCCGCGCTTTAATGCTTCGCGCGCTTCTTCTTTGTATGAAATTTGTTTTGCGCTCATGTTAGTCGATAATCGCAAGGATATCATCCTGGCGAACGATTAAGTATTCTTTTTCCGAAATTTTAACCTTGTGGGGGCTGAACTTGCTGAAGACGACCGTGTCGCCTTTTTTAATCTCGATCGGCAGACGTTTGCCGTTGTCATCGATTTTTCCGGGCCCGACGGCCACAACGGTGCCAATCTCTGATTTTTCTTCTTTGACGGTTTCCGGAAGGAGAATGGCGCTCTTTTTTTTGTCTTCCTTCACCGCCTCCAGCACGACATGATTGGAAAGTGGTTTGATCATGGTGGTGTTAATGAGTTACTTTTAGCAGTCATTATACTCGAGTGCTAAATCATGTCAATAGACAAAAATGGAAAGACCCCGATTTACGGGGTCTGGGTAATTTGAAATCTTCGTTTCATAATTTCCTCTTCTGTTCGCATTGCAATCTCAAGCAACTTTTTAATATGCTCTGCAATCTCCGAAGTATTCAATGATTTCTCAATTCGTTGCATCAAATCTTCAAGGTCGATGGAGTTTGTAAACGAGCGAGGATAATCCGTCTCCGCTCCATGGATTGGATAAAAACCGAAATGGGCATAATTCTCCCACGGATAATCTTTCTCCAACGGATGGACGATAGAGCATCCGGCAAAAAAGCTTCCGGATCCTTCGAGACCCGGATACTCGAAGTGGGAATACTCTTTGAGGATGAAGTTTGTCAGAAGATTATGAAGCTGCAACTGATTTAACTCGAGAGTCTGATATACCCACCCTCTTTCTTTACAAAGGTCTAAGATTGTTTTTTGGATAAGTAGTGCCGCCTTGTGATTTCTATATCTCCAAGGATCGCTCAACAATGTCATAAGAACTGACAAAGACTAACACCAAAGGGCCGTTTAATTCAAGCCGGAGTCAGGTTCGGAGATGTGGGACACGGAGAGTTCGCGGAGTGCGCGGTTGTAGTGATCCAGGACCGTGCGTTCGAACGAGCGCGGATGGAATTCAAGCTCGGAGTCGGTATAGACCACGCGGCCTCCGGCCGCGTGGGTCGCCGGATTGTTTGCAATCCGCCGCTGCTGGTATCGCTTGGCCCGATGCTCCAAAAAATCACCGATCGAATGATCCAGAATCCATTCTGCCAAGCGTACGGCGGCGCGGAGAAATCCGTTGGGCTGAATCGTTCGATGGCGGACAATCTGATAGGGTTCAGAATGAAGAATAAAATTTTCAATCCATGCATTAGCATCGAAAAACTTTTTATCTAAATCGGCAGAAATATATACGGGCACTAATCGAGCGTAGGTTTGAGCGTTGTATAAGCTTTGATGGCGGATTTCCAGGCAATCGGCGGTAATATAATGGTTAAAGCAGAGCTTATCAGGTGCGCGGCGTTCGGCGCGCGTCCGGCGAATACCCAACAGCGACGTCCAAGCAGAGATAAACAAGCGGCCCGCGTAGAGCCGGCCGGGTTTTATGATCATGAGAACATCAAAATCACTGTCGGCGGTTGTATTGCCGAGCGCCAAACTGCCGCTGGCGAAGAAACCCTCAATCCACGGGCAGAGCTGGAGCCAGCGGGCGCTGCCCAGAAATGTCCGCCATTTCTGGGCAGCGATTTTTTCCCGCCGCAACCGCTCGGTTGCGATGTGCCTGCGGCCGACCAGAGCATAAAAGCCGTTTTCTTCAACCACCTCACCGCTTTGAATCAAACGTTCTAATTCAGCTATAACTGCAGCCAGCGATGCGTCCGGCAAGCCAGACAAACCGAGCCGGCGCGGCTGAACCAGAAATCGCCAGGCCTCGAACGAGGTCAGTGGATATTCAAAAACATCATGATAGGCCAGCGTGGCCAGAAGCACCTTCCGAAGTTCCATAATCTGTGGTATAATATTGGCTTACGATGACTTCCCTAGAGCTTACCACATTTATCAAAAAACTCCCGATCGCAGCGGGCGTGTATTTGTTTCAAGACGCCGCCAGTCGGAATATCTATATCGGCAAAGCGTCTTCGTTGCGCGCTCGGGTGCGTTCGTACCGCGACGCTGCGGATCCTCGGATTCGAAAGATGGTCGCCGCGGCGGCCGATTTGAAATTCATTCAAACGAATTCGGAAATTGAAGCTTTGATTTTGGAATCTCAACTCATCAAACAAAAACAGCCGCAGTTTAATATCATGCTCCGCGATGACAAGCAATATTTCTACATCGGTTTCACCAAAGAAGAATTCCCGCGGATTATTCTGACCCACCAGCCGCATGATTCCCAAATTACCTACGTGGGCCCGTTCACCGAAGGTACGCCGCTGAAAGCGACGCTGCGATTCCTCCGAACTATCTTTCCCTATTGCACCTGCACCCAGCGGCATCACAATTTTTGCCTGAATTATCACATCGGCAAGTGTCTCGGCTACTGTTGCCTCCGCGAGGATTCAACACACATGAATCCGGAACAGCGCGCCCAGGCCGTACAGCAATACAGGATGAACATCCGGGCGATCAAGGACATTCTCGAAGGCAAGAAATCGACGCTGATCAAAGACCTGACGAAAGAAATGGATCGCTTGGCTCGAAACGACAAGCTCGAAGACGCAATTGCACTTCGAAACAAGATCGCACTCCTTGAACATATTTTCGAACATGCCCGGATTGTTAAAAATTCGGAAATCCTCCGCCGGCACGAGCCGTTTTTAGCACGCGTCCTAAAATCCGGCAAAACCATCCGGCGCATCGAAGGCTATGATATTTCGAATATCCAAGGCCAGCATGCCGTCGGCGTTATGGTAACCTTTGTAGACGGCCAACCCGACAAAAATTTCTATCGGCTGTTCAATATCAAAACGGTTCACGGCGCCAACGATACTGCAATGCTCTCGGAGGTTCTACAGCGGCGCTTAAATCACGAGGAATGGCCATTTCCCGATCTTATTGTTGTGGACGGCGGCAAGGGACAGACCAACGTCGCCCGCGCAACGCTCGCCGCGCTGGGCATCCAAATCTCCGTGATCGGTCTGGTCAAAGACGCCCACCACTCCGGCCGCGCTCTTATTGTCCCCGGCCGCAAGGATCCATTGCCGTTGGATAAACTCTCTGCTGCCGACAAAAACCTGGTTCTAGCAATTGATAGCGAAGCGCACCGCTTCGCTATTTCGCGCTATCGCTCCGCCCACCGCCGCGCCGTTTGATGCACAACCATTTTTGGTGTACACTCCGCTCGCGAGTCACATCGTGAAAAAGCTCTTTATATGTATGGTTGCGTGGCTACTGATCGGCGTCGGCGGGGCCTACGGCCAGGAAATCAAACTTGATGCGGGAATTGTTTCCGCTCCGTCGCTGGGCTACTGGCCGCCGGCGCCGATCCTGCAAACCCGCTTTACTTGGAATACCGGCCAGCTGCGCATCCGCCAGCTCATTTCGCTGGACATCGCCCACAAAACCGAAACTCGACGCGGGTGGACAGCTTCTCATCGCGGCTGGTTGGAATTTTCCGATCGTTCATTTGCTCCGCTGGCTGGCGCGGCATATACGCACCTAAACGGCGGCCCCTGGCACAAAGATACTCTCTGGTGGCTAGCCGGCGGAGTCATTCGCGGCCGGCAGTTCGAGTTCATGATCGACTATCGCGCTGAAATCACGTCCAGCACAGCCAATCGTGTTCAGACCATTGATCTGCCGCTGACCATTCGTCGTGGTCGGTGGTCATTCGGCGGAAGCTACGCGATTGAACGAGCTCTGAAAACTCCTGGTTCCGGGCCTTATTGGGGCATTGCCGGAACCGTAACCGCAGGCTGGTACCTCACAACCCCAACCAGGGACCGCTGACTGTATACAGTCAGCGGTCCCTGGTTTTTGATTGCCCGGGTTGAGATTTTTTGGCAAAAATGCTATGGTAGATAGCGTCGAAAATGATTAGTTTTCTAGTCAGAATTATCGGCAATGCAGTGGCGTTATACGCGGCATATATGCTGGTACCGGGTTTTGTCGTGTCCGGTGGAATCGAGCAATATCTGATCGCCGGCCTGGGTCTGGCAATCCTAAATTTGACGGTTCGCCCGATCCTGAAAGCCATCTCATTCCCGATTATCATTCTGACCTTGGGGCTGTTCACCATCGTGATCAACGCCCTGATGCTGTGGATCCTGGACTATTTCCTGACCTCGCTCTCGATCAGCGACGTTATGGCCCTGGTCTGGGCGACAATCATCATCAGCATCGTAAACCTGATCGTCTCCGCAATCCGCAAAATATTCTAATCTTATGGCTACTATCGCAAAATTCCTTCCGTACGTTCAGATCGTCTTATCAGTCCTCCTGATCGCTTCCATTCTGCTCCAGCAGCGCGGCGCCGGCATGTCTTCCGCCTTCGGCGGCATGAACATGGAGTACAGCTCCAAGCGCGGCATCGAAAAGGTGCTTTATTACGCAACCATGGTGATTGCTGCCCTCTTCCTTATCGCCGCCATCATCAGCGTCCGCCTGGTGTAGCAACATCATTCCGCTTCGCGGAATGATGTTTTTTCCCGCATGTTCAATAACGATCATCATCCAATCGAAGATTTTTTCGGCGTTAAACCTGACGCCGAAAAAGGCCAGCAGAAACAGCCACTCAAAGAAGCGGTTAAGCGGCCGAGTCTTTGGTCCCGTCTCCGGCTCCTGCCGAAAGTACTCTCTACCCGCGAGCGCTACCTTATTCTAGTACTTCTCATCGTCGCCGGCGCCTCGGTGGTTGCAATTCCTTTCACCAGCTATTACCACTACACCCAAGCCGCACCCGCCTTCGGTGGCGCGTTCAGCGAAGGCATCGTCGGCGAACCGCGCCACGTCAACCCGTTACTGTCCCAGACCAACGACGCCGACCGCGACTTGGTCAGTCTGACCTACTCCAGCCTTCTGAAATACAACGCCGACGGCAAATTGGTCCCCGATCTTGCCAAGTCATACGATATTTCCAGCGACGAACTTAATTACACGGTCTACCTCAAGGACAATGCCGTCTGGTCTGACGGCCAGCCGGTTACCGCCGACGACGTCGTCTATACCATCCAAACCGCTCAAAACGCCGATTACGGCAGTCTCCAGCGCATCAACTGGCAAGGTGTCGAAGTCCAAAAAGTCAACGACACGACGATTATCTTTAAGCTCAAAACCAAATACGCCCAATTTCTTAACAACTTCACCATCGGCATACTGCCCAAACACGTCTGGGAAAACGTCAAACCGATCAACTTCGGCGTATCGGATTTTAATTTAAAGCCCGTCGGTTCCGGACCATACGTCTTCTCCAAACTTCAGAAAGACGATCTCGGCCGCGTTAAATCCTATGAACTCGTCGCCAACAAAAACTACTACGACGGCCGGCCGTATATCGAGACTATTACGCTCAAATTCTACGACACCGAAGATCAGATGATCGATGCGTACAACAACAACGACATCCAAAATCTTTCATATATTTCACCGCGCAACATCAAAAAGCTTAAATTCAAGCAGCGCTTAGACATAAAGACGATCGACTTGCCGCGCTACTTCGGCGTCTTCTTCAATCAAACCGTAAACCCGATTCTTGCTGATAAAAACGTCCGCTTGGCTCTCAATTATGGAACTGACCGCCAAGCTCTGGTTGACAACATCTTAAACGGGAATGGCAATATTATTTATTCTCCGCTGATCGAAAATGTCCTGGGTATCGGCGATGATATTACCAAGTATGCGTATGACCCGGCCCAAGCCCAGGCCATCCTCGAGGCTGCCGGCTGGGCCAAAGGCACTGATGGTATTCTGCGCAAAAATAACGCACCTCTGGCCGTTCACATCACCACTTCTACGTTCCCCGAATTGGCTGATATCGCCAATATGCTCAAGGATCAATGGAGCGCGTTGGGCATCCAAGTTACGGTTGACGTTCTCGCCGCACCCCAGCTTCAGCAGGTCATCAAAGAACGCAGCTACGAAGCGCTCCTCTTCGGTGAAATCTTGAATCTTGATCCAGACCCGTTCAGTTTGTGGCATTCATCCCAAACCAAAGACCCTGGCTTAAACCTGGCCTTATACAGCAATACGACTGCCGACGGTATCCTCGAATCAGCCCGTCAGACGCTGAACCCCGCCGACCGAGCCAAGAAATATGATGACTTCCAAAAATTAGTCATTGCTGATGCGCCGTTAGTCGTGCTGTACAACCCCGTCTATCTGTATCCCCAAACCAGCGCCATCAAGGGTTTTGACGCTTCCGTGATTTCCATGCCTTCGGACCGATTTTCGAACATAGAAAGCTGGTATATAGACACGAAACGAGTGGGCAAATAGCCAAGGATTGACTTTTGGTTCAGAGGGGAGTATACTGATCATATCGTTATTTCTCTCGATATATTCAGGAAATAGCTTCTCTGCTTCGTACTTTTCAATGTATTGTCCCCTAAGCCCGCCGCAAGCGGCGGGCTTAGGGGACATATCGGGCGAGTGGTGGAACTGGCATACACGTACGCTTCAGGTGCGTATGGCCGCAAGGCTGTGAGGGTTCAAATCCCTCCTCGCCCACAGAAAATTAAATCTCTTATACCCTGCTTTTCAGATTCTCGTTTGTAGTTTTTACTTCCAACGAACAACTGTAAACAGTTAAGGAGAATTACCCATGTCAGAAGAACAACAGCAGCAAAAAACAAATCCGGCATCGGCCTACACCGATGAAAACGGCGAGCGTATTCCGGGCAAAATCCGCCGCATGGCCAAGCGCCGCTGGACGCGGCCCGTTGTCCGCAAAGTGCGCATCTTGAAAGAAACGCGCAACGCCGCAGACGCGGCCCACGACCACAAAGTGGGCGGCCTTAAGATTATCCACTTCGGCGGACTGGGCGAAGTCGGCCGCAACATGTCGGCTATCCAATACGACGACGAGATCGTTTTGATCGATGCCGGCGTCCGCTTCCCTGAACCCAACGAAATGCCGGGTATTGATTTTATCATTCCGAACGCCGAATACCTGGCCGACAAGAAAGACATGGTTAAAGCCATGTTTATCACGCACGGCCACTTGGACCACATCGGCGCCTTGCCGTTCGTCCGCGACAAAATCGGCGATCCCGATGTCTACGCCGCACCGCTTACCAAAGCGCTCGTTATGAAACGCCTGGATGAATTCAAGCATTTGAAACCACTTGATATTCATCAAGTTGAGGCCGGCGAGACCATCAAAGTCAGCGACAAGATCAGCGTTCAGGTGCTTCGCATCAACCACTCGATCCCGGACGACATGGCCATCGCCGTCAAAACTCCCGCCGGCACCATCATCCATACATCCGACTTCAAATTCGACGACACGCCGGTCAACGACCGCCCGGCCCAGCTGGAAGTACTCAAAAAACTCGCCGACGAAGGCGTCTTGCTCCTGGAATCAGATTCCACCGGCGCCGAAGCCGAAGGCCATTCCCTTTCGGAACAAGCCATCACCGAAAACCTCGACAAGATCATCCGCGAGGCCTCGGGCATGCTCATCATGGGCACCTTCGCGTCGCTGATCAACCGCGTCCAGCAGATCATCACCATCTCCGAAAAATACGGCCGCAAAGTCGTCTTTGACGGCTACTCAATGAAAACCAACGTTGAAGTCTGCAAAAAACTGGGCTATCTCCGCATGGCTCAAGGCACCCAGATCAGCATGGACCAGATCGACGACTATCCGCGCGAAAAAATTACGGCGGTCGTAACCGGCGCCCAGGGCGAGGACAACGCCGTCTTGATGCGCATCGCCAACGGCGAACACAAAGCCATCCAGATCAAGAAGCACGACACCATCGTCTTCTCGTCTTCCGTCATTCCGGGCAACGAACGCAGCGTTCAATTCCTCAAAGACCAGCTGCTCCGCAACGGCGCACGCGTATTCAACTACAAAATGATGGACATTCACGCCGGCGGCCACGGCAACCGCGAAGATTTGCGCAAAATGATCCAGCTCATCCGACCCAAATTCTTCATGCCGATCCACGGCCAGTACTCGATGATGGTCAGCCACGGGTTCATGGCCCAGGAAGAAGGCGTCCCTGAAAAGAACGTCATCATCGCCGACAACGGCTCGATCGTGCATCTTGACCAGGAAAACTGGTGGCTCGACAAGGCCAAAGCGCCCTCCGACTACGTGTTCGTGGACGGCCTGGGCATCGGCGACATCGGCAACGTCGTACTGCGCGACCGCCAGATTCTTTCCGAGGACGGCTTTGTCGTCGTTGTCACGCTCGTGGACCGCAAGACCGGCAAAGTCCGCACCAGCCCCGACATCATTTCCCGCGGCTTCGTGTATTTAAAAGATCACAAGGATTT
>DASZRH010000003.1:0-4330 GCA_035549275.1 Minisyncoccota bacterium
CACCGCCGAGCCGACAACGGCGCCGAAGTTGGCCCACTGATGGGCGTTCAAATTCAAAATTGGATGGACATAGTTGACCACGCCCGAGGCCACGCCGTCGTTGACGAAAATTGAGACCAGCGCGACCGAAACGAATTTCGTAAACTCAAATCCCCCGCCGCGGCTGTTACCGGAATTAAACGCCCAGTATTTGTTCCAAACATAGCTGGGAATAAGCGCGCAGAGGAATGACGTCGCCTTAAAGAGCGTGTAGGTGCCGCCGTCCGCAATGCCAGTCAACGAGATGAGAAGGTTCAGAACGCCAAAATCCACGGCTGCGTTCGTAAACCCGATCGCCGCGAATTTGCCGAACTGGGCAAAAAACGGAAACCACCGCGAGAGAAAATACCCAAGCATCACCCCGAACATCCACAGGAGCGGGACAACGATGATCAGCGCCATCCACGTAACATCGAACAGGCGTGGAATTTTCAAGAAATCGAAGACCTGCCAACCGATGAATCCCGTAATCAGTCCCGTAATGAGCGAGAACAAAAAATCCTTAAGCGTGAATTTCATGATGTACGTCCGTAGCGCTGACGGGACAAGTCTTTCAGATGTTCGGCCATCTGACGATCGCCCGTTGGCGGCTGGTTAAGGCGGATGTTAAACGGCTGGGCCGTCTGGTTGCGTATTAATAGCTTAGCATAGGCATTGAAATTATCTATGTTCATAAGGTCTTGGGCCGAGAATACCGGCTCAAACTGGGTCTTGAGATATTCGGCATCGTCGGCACCGACGCGGAAGACGACCAGCGAACCGACGTTGCCGAACACCGCGTCGCGGATTTTGTCGGCCAGCTGTTTGATGAATTGGTTGGCGATGGTGAGATCAAGGTGGTATTTGCGGGCTTCCGATAGAATCGTGGCAATCGAGTCGGTTGTGAAGTTTTGGAATTCGTCGATGTAGAGGTAAAAATCAGGGCGGGCGGATTCGGCCACATCAACGCGGGAAAGCGCGGCCATGAGCAGTTTGCCGACGATCAGCATTCCGAGCAGATTGGCGTTGATGTCGCCGATCCGGCCTTTGGATAAATTGACCAGCAAAATCTTGCGCTGATCCATGATCTCGCGGAAATTGATCGAACTATGGGACTGGGACAAAATCGGCCGGAGATATTCGTTGGCGATAAAGCCGTTGATCTTGGACGTAATGTAGGGCGCCATGTTGGCCAAAGCGGCTTCGCCGCCGGCTTTTTCGGCTTCCTGTTCCCAGAAATGCTTGACGATCGGGTTGGTCTCGCGGGTTAATTTCTCGCGGCGGTATTCGGCGTCAGTCAGGACGCGCGGAATGTGAAGCAATGTCGGCGGTTCATGGGCAGCGTCGTCCAGGAGCAAGAGGACCGCGTTGCGGAAATATTGGTCGAACATCGGCCCCATGGTTTCGGCCAGGAAAAGTTTCTGGAAAATGGATAAGAGCTCGTTGACGATGAAGGTCTTCTGCTCCGGGAAACGCGGATCGAATTCAAGCATGTTGAGGCCGATCGCGTGGGCAATGTCGGACGGATCAAAAACAATCACGTCGGAAGCACGCTCGGGCGGAATCAATTCGAGCACTTCCTCGATGCCGGTGCCGTGGGGGTCGATGAAGCAGACGCCGTCGCCGGCGGCGATGTCCTGGACGATCATATTTTTGATCAAGGTCGTCTTGCCGGTCCCCGTCTGGCCGAGCAGGTACATGTGCCGGCGACGGTCGGACCGATCCATGCGGATGGCAGTTTCAGCGCCGCGAAAGACATTAACGCCGAGACTGATTCCTTCTTGTGGCAGGTTCAGCGGCGGCTGGGCAGGCTTGGATTTCAAAAACTTAACCCGCGGCGCAACAGAGCTGATCGGAAAATGATAGATACTGGCCAACTCCTCGGAAGACAGCAGCATCGGCTGGACGCGATCAAAAATTCGAAACGAAAAATTGAATAATAAATTTTTGAGCGTCGCGCCTTTGGCGAGCGTGAAAGTGAAGGAGTTGAGTTGAGGAGTCGAAAACTGGACGAATGAGCCGGCTAAGTCGTTGAGAATCTGCTGGGCACGCGTCTGGTCGTCGGCCGAGACGACCAGACGCGTGCAGACATCAAACAGCGGCCGCGAGGCCTTGCCTTGAATCGCTTTCATGATTTCTTCTTCAAAGGCAGTAACGACTTTTTGGGGCTGGGGCTTGGCCGGATCGGGCGTTTCTTCTTTGGGCGGCTTGTAGGCCCGGGTCAGTGCGTCTTTCAAGTGATGGCCGCGCTGCATTTCTTGAACGACGCCATGAGCGAATTTTCGCCGATATTCCTGATGGGACGGCCGGAGCAGAATCTGAATCGCCGCGCCTTCGCCCTGGTGTTCAATCTTGGACAAGCTGGTCAGAATTTCGCTTAACGGATCGCTCGGCAGCTGGCGATAGGTTTGGATCGGCAAAACCGAGTTTTCTTTGAGGGCCAGATACGCGGCTGCCTCGGCGCCGTGAGGATGGAAAATATTATAATCCGGCGCATCTTCGATTTCAGCTTCGGGGAAAAATCCGTGGACCTGTTTTTCAAACACGGCTTTGTAGGTGCGCGGCACCGCCGCGAAAAAATGAATATCCTGACCGATGTTTTTGACAGCGATTTCAAAGGCCAAGTACGGTTCGCCGTAGACAAATTTGTTCCAGCCCGAAGCGTGGAGATTAGCGAATGAGCCGTAAAGCTGCTCCATCACGGCGATGAGATCTTTTTCGGGCTTGGGAGAAGCTCCCGCGCCCGCTTGCGGGCGCGGGAGTGTCACCGACACCAATACCATGTTCAACGACCGTGCGATCGTCCCTTTGGTACGCAGAGAATTCAAAACAATCAATACCGCTACGATAAGAGCGATACCGACAAATCCCAAGATGATGAGAAGGAAGATGGGCACTAGGAAATCGGATCAATTTTGCCGCGCTCAACGAGTGAGTTGTAGAGCTGGCCCGACAGAGCGCCGTGAAATGCGTCAATGAGCGCCATATCGCCGGAATTCTTGGCCGCTTTGACGGCTTCAGCCAACCCGTGGGTAAAGACGGTATTGATCCAACTCTGGACTGTCTCTGCCGCCTCCGGCGGCAGAGACTCCTCCATCGTCCGCGGGGCGTGCGTCGCCGCCTTAAACTCGGGAATCTGCTCTTGAATGCGGTTTTCGATCACCCGCGACATGGATTCATGGCTCGGCGCTGCATCCTGCTGATATTCCTGCTCCACGCGCTGAATCTGCTCTTGAGGCGAGAGTGTTTCCATAATTTCATCATACCAAATTAACACCAAAAGATATGCACATCGCCGGCGGCCGATTTTTGCTATGATACCAATATGACAAAACCTTCTCGTCTGGAGATTCTGGTCGTTGTTCTGATTCTATCGGTCGCCATATTTTTCCGATTCTACCACCTTGACCAGACGCCGCCGGGGCTGTATCCGGACGAAGCCATGAACGGCAGCAACGCGCTGATTGCCAACGCCACCGGCGATTACAAGATTTTCTACACTGAAAACAACGGCCGCGAAGGATTATTTATCAATCTTCAGGCCTTCTCGGTTAAATTATTCGGCATTCATCCTTGGGCCCTGCGGGGGGTCTCCGCCGCTATCGGCGTTCTGACTGTGCTCGGACTGTACCTGCTCGTCCGCGAGTTATTCGAACGGCGCATCGCTGCGCTCTGCGCCTTTTTGCTGGCCATCTCGTTCTGGCACGTCAATTTCTCCCGCATTGGCTTTCGGGCCATCATGGTGCCGCTGATCCTCGTCTATCTGTATTATTTTCTCTGGCGCGGCCTCAAAACCGGCCATTGGTTTCATTATTTTATCGCTGGTCTTCTGACGGGCCTGGGATTCTACACCTACACCGCTTACCGCGTCGCGCCCCTGATCACGATTATCGTTTTCATAAACTATTGGTGGTACGTCAAACGCACGTTTAGCCACGAGAATTACACTCACGCCCGCATGCAGCTAATCCGCGGCTTCTGCCTGCTGATGATTACGGCATTCTTCGTCGCTCTGCCAATGGGCATCTTCGTGCTCTGGCACCCCGACCAAATTACGCCCCAGTCATATCTGTCGGTATTCGGCCAAGCTGACCCGATCAAAGCCCTCTGGGACAGCGTGATCCGCACGCTGGGCATGTTCAGCTTTGTCGGTGACGGTAATCAGCGCCACAATATCGCCGGCGCGCCGATGCTTGGCTGGCCGCTGGGCGTATTGTTTATCATCGGCTTCTTCAAAGAACTCGGCCACTGGCTGTCGCGCAAACACGGTGCTTTTTCGCCGGTTCATACGCTATTGTTTTCCTGGTTCTTC
>DASZRH010000004.1:0-12766 GCA_035549275.1 Minisyncoccota bacterium
CGTTGTCGCGAGCGGTTCGCCGCGGACGCTGTATGAGGCCGAAGCCGAATTGCCGATTTTTGAAGAATTATACGGTAAGGATAATTTAAAGATTATTTCTCTTCAGGTAAGCGAAGAAGAATCGGTAAAGCGCAACAGCGCGCGGCGCGTGTGCAAGCAGAGTAATCATCCGATTCCAAACTTCCCCGAATATGAGGGCATGACAGCCTGTCCCCAGGACGGCAGTCCGATTATCACGCGCGCGGATGACGCGCCGGAAACGATCCGCCATCGCTATCGCGCATATCAGGAAGAAACCCATCCGGTTCTCGATTTTTTCGCCCAGAAGGGCTATACTGTTGCCACGATCCGCGGCGAACAGCCGATTGAAAACGTGCATCGTGAAATTTTAAATAAACTGTGGTAACCATCAAAACACAACAAGAAATAGCGGATATGCGTGAGGGCGGCGCAATCCTGGCCGCGATCGTCAAAGCGATCGCGGCCATGGTGAAGCCGGGAATCAAGACCGAAGAACTTGAGACGCATGCCCGGACGCTGATCGCCGAAAAAAACGCCGAGCCGGCGTTTCTTGGTTATCGTGGTTTTCCGGCGGCATTATGCGTTTCCGTCAACGAGGAAATTGTGCATGGGGTACCTTCGGCTCGTGTTCTGAAAGAGGGCGATGTCCTCAAATTGGACTTAGGCATTCGATACAAGGATATGTACACCGATCACGCGATTACAGTGGTTGTTGGTTCGACGCTCGATCTCAAGAAACAAAAACTCATTGATGTGACAAGAGAAGCGCTTGCCGCCGGCATCCAGGCCGCCCAAGCCGGCAACACGACCGGCGATATTGGTGCAGCAATCTATGAATACGTCCGGGAGCATGATTTAGACGTCGTCCGCGATCTGATCGGCCATGGCGTGGGGCGGGGAGTGCATGAGGAGCCGGAGGTGCCCAACTACGGTGCGCCCGGAACGGGCGCACCGTTGAAACCCGGCATGACCATTGCGATCGAGCCAATGGTTGTTACCGGTTTGCACGCCATCATGGAAGGCCCTGACGGGTTTAGCTACATCACCAAAGATAAAAAACCGGCAGCCCATTTCGAGCACACTGTCCTCATCGCCGCGGACGGACCGGTTATTCTTACCCAATGAAGACGCTGCGTCATCATTCCATTCGCTGGTTTATCGCTCATGAACTCAACGGCTTCCGGCCGAAGATTTTGGAATGGAAATATTTTATTCTCGCATTAGTCATTATTGTCGGGGTCAAAGGATTGAGCGTTGCTACCTATACCCGCTCCTTAGGTGCAGATATTTTTAATCAGATTACCCAATCGGATTTATACACGTTGACCAACCAGACTCGGGCCGAGCAGAACGTACCGGCGTTGGCGATCAGTCCCGTGCTGGAACAGGTGGCCGAGATGAAGTTGCAGGACATGATTGCGCATGATTATTTTGCTCATGTCTCGCCTGACGGCGTCACGCCGTGGGCATGGTTCGACAAAGCCCGCTACCGCTACGCGGTAGCGGGCGAGAATTTAGCCATGGATTTCGCCTCCAGCGACCAGGTTATGCAGGCATGGCTGAATTCCGAAACCCATCGCAAGAATATCCTGATGCCGGATTTCACCGAGATCGGCATTGCTACCGGCGCGGCGATGATCGACGGCCAGACTCGCACGATCGTTGTCCAGGAATTCGCGCGCCCGGCCGTGCCGGCTATTCCAGCCGCCGCACAGCCCGAAACAGCCGTTGAAATTTCCGCTCCGGCAAGCCAATCCGCGCCGGCGCGGCCAGGCGTTGTCCAGGGAACTGCCGATGCCGCATCGCCTGCCCAGATGCCGTACACCTCGTGGTCTATGATTCAAATTCTCTTGGTAGCCGTTTCGTGCGCGTCCGGACTTTTGCTGATCATTCATGTCGGCCAAAAAATCCACGAACATTCGCCGGCGCTGCTGGCTCGTTCGGCGGCAATCGCGGGCATGGCAATCGCGGTCGCTTCGATCGGGGATTGGCATTTTATCTTTAATCATACATTTCTGCCATGAGTCTTACTGCTCCCAAACCGCCGCGTGCGGCAAAACGTTCTCTACTGTGGCTGATTCTTGTTTTTGTCGGCGTCTTTGCGGCAGTTTTGCTGTTCTTTAATCTGCCCGCGATCATTGATTCTATCTCCTACGCATTTACTCATTCCGAAGATTCGGACAACGAAAAATTAACCGAACAGTACCGGGCGCTCTATGGCTATGCCAGCCATCCTGAACTTGATTATCTGTCCCAGCAAACGCCTCGACCATCGCTTGAGCCGGCCCAGCCAGATTCTTCGGTCCCGCCCGTCTCGGAAAGCGGGACAACCCTTTCGATCCCAAAGTTGGATTTATCGGCGCCGGTTCTCCAGGTGCCTAGCGGCTTGGACGCCGATATCCTGGCGGCCCTCAAAAATGGCGTCGTCCAGTTTCCGGGTTCGGCAAATCCCGGCCAGCAGGGGATGACGGTTATCGTCGGCCACTCGTCCTCGACATTGCCCTGGACGGCCTACTCGGCAATCTTTTCCCAGCTTGATAAATTAACCACTAACGACCTTATTTACATCACATATAACAACCGCCAATATGCCTACCGGGTTGTTGCCAAACGCAAGGGCAGCGCCCAGGAAATCCTTGATTCCGGCATTGCCGGGGATTTGCTGCTTTCTACCTGCTGGCCGGTCGGTACGGATCGGAACCGGATAGCTGTGGCAGCGGTCCGGGTGTCTATTGACAATAGGTAGAGAATATGATAAAATGATACCATACTTAAAAAGTATGAATATACCTATGAAAATCATCAAAAATATGCGGTTTTCGGCCACTTCGGCCGCGTTCGCATTACTGTTGGTCGGGTCGATTGCAGCTCCGTTGTTTGCCTTGGGCAATAACGGCGATTTTAACGTTTCAGTCACCGAAGCCGGCCGCACGCCGGGCGATTACTGCGTTCAGCCGAACGAAGTAACCAATCGTTATATTACGTATACGATTTCGGCTGACAATGCGACGGATAATCCGTACGTCATTAACTATGCCGCTTTCCACAGCAATACATCTGGCTGTTCAGCCACGACTGAACCGGGTGCTGGTTTCGTCGAAATCGGCGATAACCGCTACTTTACCCCGGGCGAGTCTGGCACGGTCAATCTCCAGTTCGATACCCAGACCTATAACTGCGGTCGCGTGCAGCTCGACGCCGGCTATTATGATGATACGAATCCGGCTTCCACTACGGTTTTCATCGGTGATGTCATAGACTACGGCCGCGATTGTTCCGCTCCGACTCCTACGCCGACTCCCCGCCACATTACTTCTGTTGAATGTGATTGTGCCGGCAAGACGGTCCATATCTACGGTACTAATTTAGATCCGACGGTTCAGTTGTTCGATGCCCGGGGCAATCGTACTACGACATTGACCGGTAATTCGATCAACGCCGACAAGACGGTCGTTACCTATGTAATCCCGAATGTGGCGCCCGGCAATTATACATTGCGTGTTGGTCCGAACTTATCGGATGTTTCCAACACGGTTTCCTTTACAGTAAATTCGTGCACAACTCCTACTCCTACCAAGACCCCTACCCCGACACCGACTAAAACTCCGACCCCCACTCCCACAAAGACTCCGACTCCAACCCCGACTCCAACCAAAACCCCGACTCCAACGCCGACCCATACTCCTACACCCACGCCCACACACACCCCGACACCCACCAAAACTCCAAAACCGACCAAGACACCTAAGCCCACTCACACTCCGACTCCAACCCCGACGCCGTATATTGTTATCATCAATAATAACAATAACACCAACACCAACACCAACACCAATACGAACAATAACACCAATACGGTAATCTATCCGACCGCGACCCCGACGCCGTATGTGAACACCACGGTTAACATCTCTGCCTATCCGTCTACGATCTGCTATGGCCAGTCAGCGACGTTGAACTGGAATTCATCGAACGCTTCGACGGTTTCGATCGACCAAGGCATTGGTTCCGTGTCGGTCAGCGGCTCTCGAACGGTTTCTCCGTCCCAGACGACTACGTACACGGCAACCGCTTCCAACTATCAGGGCGGTTTCGCGACTGCAGCTGTAACCGTCTATGTCAGCGGCTACTGCTATAGCCCGACCCCCACGCCGAACGCGAACTTATCGGTAACCAAAACGGTCCGCAATACTACCCGCGGCGGCACGGCTGAACTCTCTTCGGTCTCGGCCCAGCCGAATGACACGGTTGAATTCTTCATCCATGTCCGTCCGAACAGCTCAACGTCTGCCAACAACGTGATCGTCACTGATTATCTTCCTGCCGGTTTGAACTATGTGGCCCATACCACGAGTTTGAACGGTACAGTAATCGCCGACGGTCTCACCAGTTCGGGCATCAATATCGGCTCGTTGAATCCGAACCAGGAATCAATTATCCGCTTCTTTGCCACAGTTGATCCGAACTATGTCGGTCCCGGCCAGAATGCGACGGTAATCAATACTGCCCAGGTCCGCGCCGATAACATCGGCACAATCTCGGCCCAGGCGTCTGTCGTGATCAACCGCGGCGTCGTTTCCGGAGCATTAAATGTTCCGACCGGCCCAGCCGATTACACCTTCGTGATCGCCTTGCTTGCGGCATTAGGCTCGACCGGCTTCTACGCCTGGCGCAAAGGACTGATCTCGAATATCTTGTCCGCCTAATTGCGGCGAAGTATACCAAACAAAATGATCCCCTGACGGGGATCATTTTGTTTGGTATACTGAACGCATGGATTCCGCTTCTCAATTTCCTCCCAAGCAGCCCCATCGCTGGCCCTGGCAGCGTGACTTTGCTTGGCCGTCGTTTCTCCTTGTCGTAGTGATTATTCTTGCCCTGGGCGGAGCGGCGTATGGAAGCATTTGGTGGTGGGGAAATCGCTCCTCTCTTCCAACTCAAACATTTACGCCTCGGCCTTCAGTTTCGGCGTCCCCGACCGCGACTGGCCAGTTCTGCGGCGGCATTGCGCCGGGCGCATTTCCGTGCCCAGAAGGATATTCCTGCAAGCTCGACGGCGACTACCCCGACGCCGGCGGCCGCTGCGTTCCGAATTAATGTTGTGCCTGGGGGCTGGGCCGTTGGCCCAGCCCCCAGGCCGCTATCCACTACGCGTCCACAGGACATTTGACATGGTAGGGCCCTGTTTGCTATACTGTTAGAGCAATTAATTATATGAATACCATCTCACAACGTCAGGTCAAAAGCGGCTAAACAGCACGTCCCTTGAGATGGTTCGACCAGCCGCTATCAAGCGGCGATTTTTTTGAAAAAATTGGCTTCCGACGATAGGTTTCAAGACTCTTCGCTGGCAGCTAATACGGATAGCAGTTTGAAAATTCAATAGTTAGTGGGTAGTCAAAAATCTTAAGTTAGTTGTTAAGGAATCATTCATCAAGCGATTATTCATTTATAGAAGGGCGCACGGAGGATGCCTTGACACGAAAAGGCGATGAAGGACGTTGCGTGACTGCGATAAGCGTCGGGGAGCCGTCTAGCAGGCTTCGATCCGGCGATGTCCGAATGGGGGAACCCCGTCGAGCAACCCTCGACGACTCTGCGCAAGCAGGGAGCAAACCTGGGGAAGTGAAACATCTCAGTACCCAGAGGAAAAGAAATAGAATTAGATGCCGTCAGTAGCGGCGAGCGAACGCGGCTAAGCCTAAACTTGTTGTTAGCTAGTTTACTAGTTGGCGGTGAGGGTAATAAGAGCAGAACACTGAATTTTTAACTTTGCGCAGACACATCATGTGCAGAGTTAAAACTTCAAAAGAGTTACAAATTTGAATTCTAGCAGAACGGCCTTGGAACAGCCGACCACAGCGGGTGACAGTCCCGTATGCGAAAGTTTTCAAACTCTTGTTTTGTTTCTTGAGTAGCCCGGGATAAGAGTGTCCTGGGTGAATTTGTCCATACTACTGGATAAGGCTAAATACTTTTCGTGATCGATAGTGAACCAGTACCGTGAGGGAAAGGTGAAAAGAACCCCGGCGAGGGGAGTGAAATAGTAACTGAAACCGTGTGCCTACAAAGAGCCGGAGCCTGGCCGTCGCAAGACGTCCGGGTGACGGTGTGCCTATTGAAGAATGACCCAACGAGTTTACTTATACTGCACTTTAAGTTCCATTGGAACGAATGGGTAGGGAAACCGAGTGTTAATAGCGCGTTTAAGAACTTTCACATACATGCTTTAGGGCGTGTGTGTGAAAATTCTTTATGCAGTCTAGGTAAGACCCGAAGCCAGGCGAGCTAACCATGACCAGGGTGAAGCGCTTCGAAAGAAGCGTGGAGGCCCGAACCGATTGGTCGATCAATGCCACCGGATGAGTTGTGGTTGGAAGTGAAAAGCTTATCGAGCTTGGTAATAGCTGGTTCTCCCCGAAATGTCTTTAGGGACAGCGGTATGGAGTAATGAAGGGGGTAGAGCACTGAATGGTGGGCCGCGCCCTCACGGGTAGGCTTACCAAACAAACTCCGAATACCTTCATGAAATCTATGCCAGTGAGTACGCGAGGGCGAAGCTTCGTGTACGCAAGGGAAACAGCCCAGATCACAAATTAAGGTCCCAAAATCTACGCTAAGTGAAAAGGAAGTATTTTGCCTTAGACAGGTAGGAGGTTGGCTTAGAAGCAGCCATCCTTTAAAAAGTGCGTAATAGCTTACTACTCGATTCCCCTTCGGGGGCGAGGCAAGATGCGCCGAAAATGTATAGGGGCTAAGCGTGGTACCGAAATTGTGGGTTCGGTGATTTAGTTCACCGAGCGGTAGGGGAGCATTTCCATCGGCTGTGAAGGTGCGCTGTGAAGCGTGCTGGAGCGATGGGAAGGGAGAATGTTGGGATGAGTAACCGCAAATGGTGTGAAAACCACCATCGCCGTAAGTCCGAGGTTTCCTCCGCGATGACAATCAACGGAGGGTGAGGCGTTCCTAAGTGTAACCTGGCTTTTGGGCCAGGGACCATAATGGACAGCCGGTTAATATTCCGGCCCTCTGACATGATTCGAAGGAGTGACGGAGTGTAGTAGGCTGAGCGTATAATTGGATTTAACGCGTATAGCGTGAGGATGGCTTAGAGGCAAATCCCTAAGCTGGCGCAAGCCGCATCCAAGCGTCGTACAAATCTCCGCAAGGGGAAATTCAGCTGAGCACGCTTCCAAGAAAAGCTTCTACGATCAATCATGTTGGAAACGTACCGCAAACCGACACAGGTGGACTCGTATCAGTGTACGAAGGCGAACGGGTGATTATTGGCTAAGGAACTCGGCAAAAAAGCGGCCGTACCTTCGGTATAAGGCCTGCCACAGCAATGTGGCCGCAGCGAAAGAACCCCTGGCGACTGTTTATCAAAAACACAACTCCGTGCTAAGCCGCAAGGCGCTGTATACGGGGTGACGCTTGTCCGGTGCCGGAACGTTAACGGTTGAACTGAATTGGAGCAATCTGGTTTGGGGAAGCCCGAAGCGCCGGTGAACGACGGCAGTAACTATAACTGTCTAAAAGTAGCGAAATACCTTGTGGGGTAAGTTCCCACGCGCATGAATAGCGGAACGACTGGGGGACTGTCTCAGCCAATAGCCCGGTGAAAATGCAATGTCGGTAAAGATGCCGACTACCCGCACCTAGACGGAAAGACCCCGGAAGCTTCACTGCAGCTTGGTATTGGTCTACGAGTTGTTATGCGTAGCGTAGTGGGTAGGATTTGAAGCCTCGCTCTCGGGCGAGGTGGATCCGCCGATGAAACACCCATCTTAACGATTTGTAGCTCTAACCGGTTACACCCTAAAAGGGTGGAATTATAAGCTAAAGTAAGCTCCTGGAAAAGGAGAGATTTTAGTTTTATCAATTCCAAATTTTTAGGGTGTAATCGAGACAGTGCCTGGCGGGCAGTTTAAGTGGGGCACTTTTCTCCTAAAAAGTAATGGAGAAGTTCATCAAGGTTGGCTAGTCACGGATGGACATCGTGACGATAGCGTAAAGGCATAAGCCAGCTTAACTGCAAGACGGATGTGTCGCGCAGATGCGAAAGCAGGACTTAGTGAACCGACTCTGGCTCGTAGGAGCGGAGAAGATCAACAGATAAAAGCTACTCCGGGGATAACAGGCTAGTACTGCCCGAGCGTTCACAGCGACGGCAGTGTTCGGCACCTCGATGTCGGCTCGCCCTATCCTGGGACTGAAGAAGGCCCCAAGGGTTTGGCTGTTCGCCAATTAAAAGGGTACGCGAGCTGGGTTCAAACCGTTTAAAAACGGAAAGAACAAATATACGATACATTCGGTTTTTAAACCGTTTGAATCCCGAGGTTTGTAATGACATCAACACGGCGGTTCTCTGTAGCGATACAGAGTACTCAAGTTAACTTATTTCGGTGAAATCCTTATTCTCGCTGTTGCGAGACTGCGGCAACGCAGAAGACAGACCTGTATTATAAGGACAATACCGAGGGAAGCTCGAATGAGCACCCGTAGAGACTGAATGTTAACCATCTCGCAAGAGATGAAGATACAGTCCAATGCACATAGTAATATGTGGAAACATGCGTGAGACAGGTTGGTCCATATCTGGTGCGGGCGTTGAAGTTTGAGGAGGGTTGTCCCTAGTAAAGTAATTGCTACTTCACGGAGTAATCCGTGATGACAATTCGGCTAATAACGGTGAAATCTTTATGAAACTGGATCCGTTGATAACTACAGTTTCACTCGGTCCGTAAATTGTAGTACAATTTACTTGAGGACCAGGAATTCATGAAGACAATACCGTGGGAAGTCAATCTCATCTAGCATATATAGCAGGATTTCTCGATGGCGACGGAAGCTTAATGCTTCAAATCAAAAAACGTCGCGATGGGAAGCAAAAATGGCGATTCATGGCCACGATCTGTTTTTATCAAGACAGTCGGCATGATAAACCGCTGTCCTGGATACGTAAAAAACTTGGAATTGGTTATTTATCTGCGCGTAATGATGGAATGTCAGAACTCCGAATCAATGGATTTGAGCAAGTTCGTGATATTCTCAAAAAGCTGATGCCGTTCATTAAGTTCAAGAAAGAACAGGCAAAAGCAATGTATTGTGCGGTGGATATATTGACCAAAAAACTGGATACGCGATCACTGAGAAAGCTCGTGGATTGTGTACTCAAGGTCCAGGCAAATAATTACGCAACCAGGAAGAAAAAAACAAAATCTGAGTTATATATGCAGGTAGGTTTGACCCCGTAACGACTGATCCCGAAAGGGTGAGATAGAATGAAATAATTTCTATCATATGCCGATCCCCAATTCTGAATAGAAGGGGAAAGATATAGTCTACGCCTCTAGTGATAGAGGATAATAAACGTGACGAGAGGACCGGGATGAACGAACCTCTGGTCTGCCAGCTGTCCTGCCAAGGGCAGCGCTGGGTAGCTATGTTCGGTTCTGATAAGCGCTGAAAGCATATAAGCGCGAAGCAGGCTCCAAGATGAGACTTCTTAGACTCCTTGTAGATTACGAGGTTGATAGGGCTCAGATGTACGCACCGCGAGGTGTTCAGTCGAGAGCTACTAATCGGTCATACTTATGAATAATCGCTTGATGAACGACTTCTTAGCAGCAAGATTGCTGCCCACTAACTATTGAATACACGTCAGTCATGAAACCAGTGACTTGGTGGCTATGCTGAAGGTGTCCCACCTGATCCCATCCCGAACTCAGAAGTGAAATCCTTCAAGGCCCATGATAGTCGGGATTACCCGGCGAAAGTAGGTAGCCGCCAGATCACTGGTTTTTTGATGCTTGAATTTGATTTTTTCGGCTGCGAAGTTGCTGTGGACAAGTACTTGAAAAGATAAATAAACGTGGTATGTTAATGGTGGTTCCCCTGAACGTGGAGGTGTGTAATGCCGTTGAAACCGCAGCAAGAGGTCGAGCCGGCGATCACCGATAAACTCGAGATCGCGGCATGGATCATCAATCAGATTGAAGACGCAGAGGCAGAAATGAAGCGCGTGGAGGAAAATGCCGCGCGGTACCGGAAGCTGCTCGAAATGACCGCCGATCCTCACTGGCAGCAAGAGGATTTCCGGAGGGTTACCGCCGAAGCCGGCAAGCTCAAGCGGTCTATCCGGAAGTTCGAAGAAGCGCTTGCCAAGCTCGGCGATCCCTGCCTCCAATGCCAGGCCACTGGCAGAGGAATCGGCGACTTGCCGTGCTGGGTCTGCAAAGGCCTGCGTGTTGTCGTTAAAACCGTTGAGACGTCCGGCGCTTCGACGGCGCCAACTGCATCACCGGTTCGTCCCTGAAGAATGCTCCCCGGCATCCCTCCCCGGGCCCCTCAAGGGGCTCGTTTTTTTTGAAGAACTGGAGTACAATGGGGCCATGATATCGCGGCTGCAGAAGCGAATGGTGATTGGATGCGTGTATGTGGCAATCGCCGCGGCGATCAGTTTTGGCATTTACTGGAACAGCGGCTATCGGCCTACGTGTTCGGACGGCATTCAAAATGGCGCAGAAGAAGGTTTGGATTGCGGCATCAAGGCCTGCGGCGTGGCCTGTGCGGTTCCCGTTACGCCCGTGCAGATTCAAAATATCCAGCTGGTCAAAACGCCGGCCGGGGATTATGACTTTGCCGCCCGTATTTATAACCCCAACGTCGAATACGGCATTGAAAGCGGAGTTTTTGATATTGTTATCATAAACCCGGCCGGCGTTGAGGCCCTGCGTATCGCCCGCCAGATGTTCTATATGCTGCCAGGTCAGACGAAGTACCTTGTTGCCGCTTCGCTTAAGAATATTCCTGACGGCGCTTCGGCGCATGTAGACCTCAAGAGCATCGAGTGGATTCATACCGTTGGCACGGTCAGTTCCGAGCTAACGCTGGGTCGCCAGCATTTTGATGTGGGTCCCACGGACACAAGTTTCGATGCCGTGATTACTAATAATTCGGATTTCGATTTTGATCAGATTGACGTGGCGGTCTTGCTTTTAGACGCCAAAGGAAATAGTATCGCCGTGAACACAACCAACGCCCAGACCATTCCAAGCCACACAGATCGATATTTCAGGGTGGTCTGGCCGTTTGCCGTACCGACGGGCACACAAGTCCAGGCATTCATTGATACCAATGTTTTCGATAACTCGAATTTTTTGAAATACCATGGGACTCAAGAGAAGTTTCAGCAATTTTTCTAGACAGTATTTTTCCGGAATCGATATTCCGCTGTTTGCCACGATCGTGGCAATTTGTGTCTTTAGCGTCTGGAATATGTTGGGCATCAGCGGCGTTCAGGAATCGTATTTCATCAAGCAGCTGATTTTTGTCTGTGCGGGCCTTGTTTTGATGAGCGTGTTTTCATTCTTTAATTATCGGTACTGGAAGAATTATTCGCTCTTTGTTTTTGCATCATACGTGATTGCTGTGCTCTTGCTGGTCATGCCGTTCTTTTTCCGTTCAATCCGCGGCGTGCAATCGTGGATTATTGTCGGCGGATTCACATTTGAACCCGCCGAACTCATGAAACTGGTGCTTATCGTGCTGATGGCCAAGTATTTTTCCCAGCGGCATGCTTTGATCCAGGATTATCGGCATATCATCGTATCAGGATTGTATTGCTTGATTCCGGCGGCAATTACATTGGTCCAGCCGGACTTGGGATCGGCGATTATCATTGGGATTATTTGGCTTGGAATGCTGCTGACGGCGGGCATCAACAAGCGTCACCTCTTTGTTCTGGTCGTGCTGACGCTTGTGGCCGGCACAGCTGGCTGGCTGTTTGTGCTCAAGCCTTATCAGAAAGTGCGCGTCCTTTCATTTTTGAATCCGGCCGACGACCCGCGGGGGAGCGGATACAATCTGATTCAATCGAAGATCGCCATTGGCGCTGGCGGCCTCTGGGGCAACGGCTGGGGGAAAGGCCCGCAGACTCAAAATGGTTTTTTGCCCGAGCCGTACAATGATTTTGTTTTTGCGGCCACGGCCGATCAATTCGGCTTGGCCGGTATTCTGGCCATCGAAGGCGCTATTCTGTTCTTGGTCTATCGAGTTTTACGCATCGGCCGGTACGCGTCATCAAATTTCGGAAAATTATTCTGTCTGGGTCTGGCTATTTTTATTGCGACGCATGCGATTATCGGCGCCGGAGTTAATTTGGGTCTTCTGCCGGTTACCGGGATTCCATTCCCATTCTTGAGCTACGGCGGCAGTAGCATGCTCTCATTTATGATGGGCCTGGGTATTGCGCAAAGTATCAAACGCTATGGCTGACGAATATATTCTCCACATCGAAAGCGGCTCCGGGCCTCGAGAGCTGAAGCTTGAAATTAAACAAAACGGGTCTGTCAAGGACCAGTTGATAATCAGTCTTGACACGCGGCTCGATACGCTGTTGGTAACTTCTATTGACAAAATTTTAAAAAAGAATAGAATAGACGTAGCGCACTTAAAAAGTGTTATCATTAGCGAAAATATCGACCCCACGAGTACGGCATATGGGATTGCGCAGGCGGTTGCAGAAGCGTTAAAATCCAGGTAATATGCAGCGTATTGAAGACTGTCCCTTGGCTGGAATTCACTCCTGCCAGCGGAGAGTCTAACAATCGGCCCACCTTGTTGCGCTCGAATTTTCGACGATAACTGAATAGTGCCACCGTTCACACACGACCGTAGCGAGCGTGCGTGTTTTTTGATCGTTTCCGGGGCAAGAAGGGGGTCTAACATATTAATAACTTCG
>DASZRH010000005.1:0-10959 GCA_035549275.1 Minisyncoccota bacterium
CTTGAACTTGAGCCAGATAATCAGGCTCCAGAAGAAGAGCTTGGCATGCCAGCTCTCTTTGTTGATGTACAACTCTGACCTCATCGGACTCCTGCTATTTTTAGGCGTATCGGCCTATGGCATAGCTGCCCTCGTTGTGAAAATTGCTGGAAATACTATACCATAATCTAAGCGCGGCCGCAAGGCCGCGCTTAGATTATTTCTTCAGCGCTTCTTCGATGATCTTTTTGAGTTCGGAAGAGTCCACTTCCCGTTTTTCTTTGGGTGCTTTGTCTTGAAGCTTCCGGCCTTTGAAATCGACCGGCGGCTCCTGCAGAGAACTTAAGAACGCACGGTGCGTTGGCGAAGGCCGCGGCGGGCGCGGAGCGGACGGCTGGCTGGATGATTGCGAAGAACGGGGCGCGGACGGACGAAGCGGCGAGCCGTGGCGGCGTGGGGATGGCGGCGCGACTTCTTCGATCGGCGTCGCCCATTCGGCAATGTCTTTCTCGACTTTGTCGCGCGGCGTGCCGTAGGTGCGGCGGGAAAAGTCAATAATCTCGTCTTTGTAGGATCGTTCAGGCTTCGGGAACGGCGGCAGCGAGAGAGCCGAAAAACCTTTGGATGTGATGCCGTTAACCATGAGCTTCATATACATATTGTATTTGCCGAGATTCACGATGTCCGCCGCCATGAAGTCGGGCGCGTACCATTTTTCCAGAAATTCGGCATCCTCGGCGCCGACTCGGAACGTAACGATCGTGCCGACATTGCCGAAAACCGCGTCGGCCACGACTTCTTCCATTTGTTTGATGTATTGATGGGCAACGACAAGGCACAAGTGATATTTGCGGGCTTCAGAAAGAATATTAGCGAAAGATTCGGTTGCAAAGTTCTGGAACTCGTCAACATAGAGGTAGAAATCGCGGCGCTCGCTTTCGGGAATATCCACCCGTGACATGGCCGCCAGCTGGATTTTGGTAATCAAGAGCGCGCCGATGAGGCGGGAAGCGTCCTCGCCGATGGCGCCTTTGGATAAATTGACGATCAGAATCTTGCCTTCGTCCATGATTTTGCGCATATCGATCGTGGATTTAACCTGGCCGACAATATTGCGGATAACGTTGTTGGAAGCGAATTGGCCGACTTTATTTTGAATCGCAGCCGTGGCTTCGGTGGCAAACTTGTCGGCATACTTGGCAAACTCCTCGGTCCAGAATGCTTTGACGATCGGATCTTTCAAGGTCGAAACGACCCGCTTGCGGTATTCTTTAGACGACATGAGGCGGTTGATGGCCAGCAAGGTCGAGTCCTTGTGTTCAAGCAATGCCAAGATGGTGTTGTTCAAAATATATTCCATGCGGCCGGACCAGGCCTCGGCACCCCAGATTTTTTTGAACACGCCCAGCAGCCCCGAAGCGATCAAATGCCGATATTCGTATTCGACTTGATCCAGGACATTGAACGCGATCGGGTTGGCCAGGTCGCTTGGATCGAAATAGATGACGTCTTTCATGCGCTCGGGCGGAATGAAATTCAAGAGCGCATCCGCCGAATCGCCGTGGGGATCCAGGAACGCCAACCCGCGGCCTTCTTCAATGTCTTGAATGGCCATATTTTTCAAAAACTCGGATTTGCCCATGCCCGTCGAACCGACGACGTACATATGGCGGCGGCGGTCGTCGGCCTTGATGCCAAACCGCTCTTTCTGATTGCGAAAGTTTGTTTCACCAAGGACCAGAACTTGTGTATCGGAAGGCAACGGCATATAGATATATTATACTACGGGTAAGTTGACCGGCGGCTCGCCTTTTTTGGCCTGGACGCGCGGCAGGGACGGCGTGCGCAAACCGACGTCGGGGAAATGAAAAATCGTCGCCGCTTCTTCAGTCGTCAAGATAAACGGCTTAATCGGGAACGCGCGCTGGCGGTAGCGGCCGTAGAGCTTTTTTTTGTTTTCGAGCGTTTTGGCTTCCTTGTTGAAACCCTTTTTGACGTCGGGTGAGAATTCGGATTTAAACCCGTTGAGCGATTGTGAAGCGAATAATTTGAAGCCGGCACTCACTTGGCCCAGGCGCTCTTTCACATAGCGGTCTTTGGGCGCAGCATACAGAATACGGATACCGGCATAGAATGCAAGCTTGGTGAATGAACGCTCGATGGCTTTGACGGTTTCCTGGGCGCCGGGACCAAGCTGGCCGTAGGTCTTGGCTTCTTTCTTTTCCGGTGTGACAGCCGGCCGGCCGAGCGCCGCATCCATGAGTTTAAATCCTTTTTCAAAAACGTTCTCTTTGGGCTTTTCGGGCTTCTCATGAATTTTATCCAAAACAGCCTGGCCTTTTTTGATCCATGAATCATCGGAAGCGCGGAAGAGATATTGGATGCCCAGCGTCTCGCCAAAGAGCATCGCGTTCAACGCTTCGGCAACGGGACCGAGCGGATCAATGCGTTTGACGTCTTCCTTTCCGGCGCCTTGTTCTTCAAATTCGATATAGGTGCGGATGGGATAGGCATCTTCTTTAGACAAACCCATCTCTTGGCCATTCACCTCGAAGGTCTCGTCCGGCGCGCTGGCGGGCAGCTGGGCCATGTAGTCGGGCACTTGGCTCAATTCCGCTTCGGGATAGTGCGCGTAGATTTGCGCTTCGGCCACGCCGCGGTGCGATTCCAACACGCGGATATAAAAATGAATCTGGCCGCCCAGGCCGACGATTTCAAACACAAACCAGTCAGGCACTTGGCCCTTGAAAATCCTGCCGCGCCAGGCGCGGAATTTATCCAGCCAGGACTTGGCCGGCGGCACGCCGCCGATCGAATGCAGCGCCGCAAACAACTGTTCCATCGCCTTCGGGCTGCGATGCACATCCTGCGGGACTTTCATCTCCAGCAAGACCCATTTCATTTCGGAAAGGTAGCGCGTCTTGGCATACTGCTCGGAAACTTCAAGCCAAAGAAAAAACAAAACCGGCGGAATCCAGACCCACCAGTAGAGGAAGAGAATGGAAACTGCAGTAAGGACGCCCGAGAGCGTCAAAATCAGGGAATCTATCGCCATGTCGGAGGGTTATTACCCTCTTAAAGTATACGTCCCGTCGGAATTTTTTACAAACGTCTTGGAATCCTGGAGATTCAATAGAATGGTGTTTTCTTTGACCATGCGAGCATCTTTGACTTTGGCCATAAGCGCGGCCTTAGGCAGAGGCTTGCTGGAAGTGCGGAGAATATCAACTAAGACGTCTTTCACGGTACCGGCTTTGTAGCCCCACTCCGAGAGCGCATAGAGGCCGCGGCCGACGAGGATAAAACGGTTGTCTTTGATCAGTTCGTTATGAACGGTTTGGACGTTAGCTTTTTTGTGGTTGAAGCCCGAGGCATTGATAAGCTTGGCAATTTCACTGAAATGCTTGGGTTCCTTGGATTTCTTGAGGACGATGTAGGCCTTATCGCGGACGCCTTTGGGTTTGATTTCCGCCCACGAGGCCAGTCCGACTTCATTGAAAATATTCTGGGCCAGATTCTTGGAAACGTTCATCGCTAAGGCCACTTCCCCTTCCGAGAGCGGTTTGCCGCTGGCCGAGAAGCTTGGCACGCCGTGCTTCTGAATCAAGTACAAAAAATCGACGCGCGGGATGGCACGGCCGGACTTTTCAAGAATTTTGGCGAGCGTAGCGGTGGTAGTTTTGAAATTGGCGAGCGTAGCGGCATCAACTGCCCAGAAAGAATTAAAATCATCGGAATCGGCAACGCGGACGAGATCTTTGCTGAACGCGAGCAAAAAGACCAGCGAAGCATTAACCACCGTATCGGCTTCCTGGCCGCTGAAGGCCTTAAACAGGTCGCGCTCCGCGGCAATGCCGCCGGACTCGTTGAGAATGTCTTTCGTCAAAGCAACGTAGCGGGCTACTTCGACGTTCTGCTGGGCGGCGGCGCGCAGCTGGGCAAGCGTAGCTTCTTCGATCTGGCGGACGCGTTCGCGGGTAATGCTGTAGGAAGCGCCGATAGATTCGAGAGTCTCTTTTTTGCCGGTTTTGAGGCCAAAACGGCGCGAAATAATATCCCTATTACGGGTTGAGGTGTTCTTGAGGAGGTCGGCAACGGTTTTCTTGATCGACTGGGAATTCGTAGACATGGAAAGTATTATACTATATTAATGAAAATCGGTCAACTACTGCGGCGCTTGGTCCACCAGACCAGGAGCGGCGAGGCTACAAAGATCGAAGAATAGGCCCCAAGGAAGATGCCGATGATGAGCGCGAGCGAGAAATACTTGATACTTTCGCCGCCGAAGAAGTAAATGGCGAAGAGCGACAACAGCACCGTGAAGATAGTGTTCAGGGAACGGGCCAAGGTTTGGAGCACGCTCTTGTGAACCACGGCGCCGAAGTCTTCTTTGGCGCCGCCGCGCGTGATATTTTCGCGGACACGGTCGAAGATAATGACCGTGTCGGACACCGAAAAGCCGAGAATCGTCAGCGCGGCGGCGACAAACACCCCGCTGATTTCGATACCTAGATAATGACCAAGAATCGCGAAGACGCCGACGGGAATCGCCACGTCATGGAGCAAAGCCACGATCGCGGCCAAACCCATCGCCCAGGGCGACGTCGTGCGGCCGATTTTGCGGAAAACGAATGCGATATATATGATCACGCAGAACAAGACGAGGATAATAGCAATAATACTTTTGTGTTTAAGTTCATTGCCGACAACCGGTCCGACAGAATCAAAACGGCGTTCGGAAAGGCCGGAACCCGGGAAGGCTTGAGTTAATTTGGCGAGCAAGGCCTGATGATCAGTCTCGGTCAGCTCGTGGGTGCGGAGAATCAAGCCGGTATCCCCCGCCGGACTCATTTCAATGTCATTGGATTGAGTGCCCAACGCAGTCTGAATATCGTCAATCGACGGTCGCTGGGAAAATTCAAGCTCCAAAACGCTGCCGCCGCGGAAATCGACGCTCAATCGGAGGCCAAAAACGGCGGTTGCAATGACGGCCGCAGCAGTCAGAGAAATCGAGATCCAGAAGACAATTTTATATATTTTTGGCATGGCAGTTATCGGAATAAGCGCTTATGTTTTTCAAACCACGGCCCGGTCACCAAATACAAGAATGAGCGTGTTACCGTGATTGCCGTGAACAAACTCGTCAACACGCCGATCCCAAGCGTCAGCGCGAATCCTTTGACAATCGAAGTCGTGGCGGCGTAGAGCACCACGGCACCGATAAGCGTCGTGACGTGGCTATCGCGGACTGACAGCCAGGCGCGGGCAAAACCTTCATGCATTGCCACCGTCAAAGATTTGCCGGCGGCGAGTTCTTCTTTCATGCGGGCAAAAATCAGAATGTTGGCATCCACGGCCATACCGAGGGAGAGAATGAAACCGGCGATGCCCGAGAGCGTCAGCGTGACCGGAATCAATTTATACAAACCAAGCACGATCAATACATATACGACGAGTGCGATGACCGAGATCACGCCCGGCAAACGATAGAAAGCGATCATGAAAATCGCGACGAAGATCAAACCGTAGATGCCGGCTTTCAAGCTGCGGTCCAGGGAATCCGCGCCGAGCGAGGCGCCGATCGTCTGCTGGCTGATGAGCGTGATCGGAACCGGCAAGGCGCCCGAGTTCAAACGTTGAACGAGGAGTTTGGCTTCATCCGGCGTGAAGCTGCCGGTGATGACGGCATGGCCATCGGTGATGGCGCTCTGAACCGTCGGAATCGAAATCGGAAGCCCGTCGAGATAGATCGCAACCGGTTTGCCGATATTGGCTTGGGTGATCTGGGCGAACAATTGAGTGCCGGCCGAATTCAAATTCAAACTGATTTGGGGCGCGTAGGTCTGATTGCTGAACGTCAGCTGGGCATTGTCCAAACCCGAGCCGTTCAAAGCCGTCGGCTGATAGCAAGGATCGGCGTTGTAAGCCAGGAGAAATTGAGTCAGCGAGCTGACATTGGAAACGTCGCAGAGCGCAGCAGCGGTTACGCTGCCGGCATCCGCGCCCATTTTTTGTTTGATGATGGTGTCGCCTTGGGCGGTGGGCAACACGGTTTTAAATTCCAAATATGGCGTCTGGCCGATTAATGCAATGGCCTCGTTTACGTCTTTGACGCCGGCCAAATCAACGATGAGCTGGTCCTTACCAGAGACTTGAACGACCGGCTCGGAAACACCGAAGAGGTTTACGCGGCGTTCAACGACATCTCGAACGCCCTGGAGCGCGTCAGATTGATTGCTCGTGATTTTGGAAAGGTCGGCCTGGTAGACCAGGTGCGTGCCGCCGAGCAAATCAAGGCCGAGCCGGAAGGGCCGGGCCGAAACTTCGGAGATATGAGTTTTTAAAAGGCCGTTGAGTTTGGCCGTGCCTTTGTTTACAAGTTCAGGGGCGACAAAAACGAACAGGAGAAGAGAACCGACGATCGTGCAGATGAGAAATATGTTTCTTCGCGACATTGCAGTACATAGAATTGAAACATATTGGAGTTTTAAAGTCAAACGGGGCCGCGAAGCGGCCCCGTTTGACTAATGAATAGAGTTTCAAACTAGCATCGGATCACTCGCCTTCCTCTTTCTTGTCGCTTTCTTTGATATCGGCGCCGCACTTCTGGCATTTCCCTGCCGTTTTCTGTTCGTTACCGCAGTTAGGACATTTATACATGGCCATCAAGTCGGCAAAACACCCGAAGCCGGAATCACCTTCCGACGTCGTTCATATTTGGCCGATAATTATGCCTGTTCAGAGGTATATACGTCCTGGGAGCCGCTATCTTACTCATCGAGCGTTTCCCGCGATTTTGACGGTTTCTGCTGGGCCAGCCATTCTTTGATCAGCATTGTCGCTCGCACGTCGTCTTCGTTGTAGCGTAGTATTTTTTGAAGCACGGCCTCGTCCTTTTTCTCTACATATTCGTTGTACCAGACCACCGATTCGGCTCCGCCGGCGTGCGGATCAGCCCAGGTATAGCCCAAATACGCGCCTACGTCTTTCAAGCTGTAGAAATAAATCGGTAACACCACGGAATCAACCAATTTCATGTGCAGATCAATGGTGTTCTCCTTAAACTTATCCACGAGCGCGCCTGGCGCTCCGTACCGGAGCGCCAGGCGGTCGAACACCTGCCGCTCATAGAACGCATAGTGATAGATCACGAAATCCTCAAGCCCGGCCAGGTAATCCAAAAACCGCGCCCAAATCTCCGGTTCGTGCTCTTTATCCTTGGCCAGAAAATATTTGTACTCGGTCGTGCCGGTCTGGTTGTCTTTGATGCAGAAGCCGAGCAGATAATCAATATCGCGCAGCGGATCGGATTCAATGTCGAAATACACGTCGTAACGGACATTCGGAAAGTTCGGCTTGCGCGTAATCATCGGCTTGTTGCCGACCAGGACCTTGGCCTGATTTGAAAACCGCAGGACTTTGTCGAACGGCCAATCTTCCAAACGCTCCCGGAGCATATTCACGTCCGCCGCCGCCAAATTATCCACCGTCTTGATCCCGATATCGTACAGCCGGCGCTGGTCGGCCTGGCTCATCCGGTACACTAGCGAGACGTCGCTACAGCCCTCGGTTTCGGAAATGCACAGCGAATACCACGGCGTGCGCTTGCAGCCGGCCTTCAGGAACGGGGCCGGCTTTTCGCCGTTGAGAATTTTCTCGATCTGGAGCCGGGTCAAATGGAAATGATCAATAAAATCCTCAATCAAGAACGACCGTTCGTTGCCTTCCGGATCAATCACGTACGCCTCCCGCGGCCGCACGCCCTGGATGCGTTCCAGAATCAGCGAATAGAAAATCAGCTGGAACTTGTATTCGTCGCGCAGATCAAGCGACGATTGAACGTCATAGACGACGTAATAGTGGTCGCCGAGCCAGGATTTGCCGGGCCGTGCTTCCAGGAGATCAGGCATTCCGACCCAATCTTCGCTCATCAGCACGCCGTGATAGATATTCTTGCCCTGTTTCATCAATTCCACGGTTGCAAGGAAGGCCTCGTCCAAATCGCGCATCAATTCCGGCTTTACCTGCTCGAATTCTTTGTGGCGGCCGAGATCGCGATCAGGCGCCAGCGGCTTGCCTTTGTAAATCAAATCTAACAGCGGCGGAATGTGGCGCTTGTGCTCGGCGTCGCCGTAAATGTCATACCAAATCCAATGCGGACACTGGAAAAATTTGTAGAAATACTCGCCGTAGAGAGGCGCCTTAGTCGTTTCAGCCATATTCTTATTATAGCCGATGAGACGGTTTACTCCAATTCGACCATCAATCTCGGTTCAGCCGGCTTCTTTTTTGAGGTTTTTTTGGCTTTGCTTGGCAGCGGAGCAAAAAATGAACTTGATTTCTGGACATAGATACAGTGCTCGCAGGGCGTCTCTAAATCCGGGGGCGTGTCGCGCCGGGCGACCATGATCGCCTGCTCGAATACATCCGGCACCCAGCCGGTATTTAATTTTACCGCTTTCAAGGATTCGTTGAACGGCAGCACATTCTGAAATCCCCCACCGGTTTTGTCTACCTGATAAAACACGAAATATGCTTCGGGCTGGGTCTGAAAGCCGTTGCGGCCGAGCAGAAACGTATAGACTTCCATCTGTTTCTGATAATCGTCATAAATGCGGATTTCGCGGGAGCCGGAGGATTTATAATCCACGACCGCCAGCGAGCCGTCGTCGAATTGCAAAACATCGTCCACTGCGCCGTAGAGCATGGCGTTTAAATCTTCGTCGTAATATTGAACACCCTTGAAATTCTCGCGCCAGGTTGCCAGTTCTGGGCCGGCATAGAGCTTGGCGCGGATATTGTGGCGCTTGAATACCGGCGGCAGTTCGCCTTTGACTCGATATTTGTCGAATTCCTGCTTCACGAGAAAGTCTACCGCCGCTGACAGCGTGTAGGGATAGCCGGGCGGCCGCCGGATTTTATGATGCACGTCCAGCCAGAAACAGCGCGGACATTCCTGAAATAGTTTCAGGCCCGAACGCGAGATGCGAATTGAAGAAAATGAGGCCGACATAGGACTGTATCATTCTTCTAAATAAAGATGCGTGGCAACTCCCTTTATTTTAACTCCAAGGCAATCAACCCAAATTCTTCAATTTTTTCTTTATATCCCGGAAAGCTGTGGTACATCTGGACTGTTTCTTCATATGTATGTAGTCCCGGGTTGATCTGGCCAGGCGTATATTTCTTCAGGAGCTCCGCGATTGTTCTGAAACGAGAGATTTTTGTAACGGTCTTGGTTATTTTAGACCGACCGCACATCAATACGACTTCGTCGCCGGATTTAATATCGCGATACCGCTCGGTTGCCGCCCGCGTTTCAACTTTTTTCCGGCCCGCTTTAATTTTTTCAAAAATATCTTTATTCTGTTGGGCAAATTTCAGGAGAATCATGGGAGAAGAGACTTTAATACGTTTAGTGGATCTTTTGATTGAGTAATAGGTCGGCCGATGACTAGAAAGTCAGCGCCCCGCTGTATGGCCTGGGCTGGTGTAACAATTCTAACTTGATCATCATTCTTTTTATAGTCGGCTGGCCGAATGCCGGGCACCATTTTTAACAGCCGCCGGGCGCCTGGGATCCGATTGACGATGCGAAGATCATGACCGGAACAGACAATTCCGTCTACACCCGCTTTCATGGCATCTCTGACAAGACGGGCAACAGATCGAGCATGAGCCTCGGAAGTTAAAACCGTGACTGCAAAAATCTTACTCGCACCGGCATGAGCTTTGGCCGTTTTCATCATTGGAATTCCACCAGTGGCATGGATAGTGATAATATCCGCGCCGGCGCGAGACAAACGAGCCACGGAATTGGCGACTGTGTTCGGGATATCATGCAGTTTGGCGTCCGCAAATACGTCTCCGAATTTCTTCAATTTTCGAATGATTTTTGCGTCCGTGAACAGGAGATCGTTGATTTTGTATCCCCATACGCTGCTCGAAAATAATTTTGCCAACTTAAGAGCTTTCGCTTCGGTTATACCGTCCATGGCGACGATAACCTTCTGTGCGATTATTTCTGTGCCATCAAGCGCTGGTGTTCGTGGGTGTTGAGCATGCCGCATTTTTTCCATTTTTTGCCGGAACCGCAGGGGCACGGATCATTGCGGCCGATCTTGTCTTCTTCTGATTTCGTAATCGGCGCAGTACGGGCCATTTCGCGCTCCATAGCGCTTTCGCCGGCGGCGAGCGAAGGCGAGCCGCCGATATTCTGCCGGCCTTCAACCATATTCTGCTGGGGAACCGGCTGCTGCATCACGGTAACTTTGAAAATTGCATCCAAAACCTGGAATTTGATTGCCTGCAGAAGTTCAATAAACATACGCTGGCCTTCGACTTTGTACTCGGCAAGCGGATCGCGCTGGCCGTAGGCGCGCAGGGATACCGAACTGCGAAGATAATCCATAGCCGTGAGGTGATCCACCCATAATTCGTCGATCGTGCGAAGCAAAACCAGTTTTTCAATCACTTTCATGTGATCCCCGCCTAGCTCTTTCTCGCGGGCAATGTATTTCTCGCGCAATTCATCGGGATTTTCCGATTCTGCAAAGTAGCGTTCGATAACCTCATGAGCATTGCCAAGTAGTGCGTCGCGGCGCATGCCGTAAATCGTCGAGCGCTGCTTGTTCATCACGTCATCGTATTCAAGTACATATTTGCGGACATCGAAATTGTGGCCTTCAATACGGCCCTGGGCCTGCTGGATGGCGCTGGAGATGAAGCGATTCTCAATAACATCGTCTTCAGTGACGCCAAGAGTGTCCATGATATTTTTGAGGCGGTCGCCACCGAAGCGCCGGACCAACTCATCTTCAGTGGAAACGAAGAATTGCGACGAACCGGGATCGCCTTGGCGGCCGGCGCGTCCGCGAAGCTGATTGTCGATACGGCGGGACTCGTGCCGCTCCGTGCCGACGATGTAGAGTCCGCCGAGCTGCACCACCTCGTCGTGCTCGTTATCGGTCTGCACTTTCA
>DASZRH010000006.1:0-3240 GCA_035549275.1 Minisyncoccota bacterium
GGCTCCGCGGCCAGGACTCGAACCTGGAACCATCTCCTTACACATGACCCGATACTCTCGTATGGCGTGGACTATATCTTCGCCTTGCCTTTCGGTTTAGGCGTTTCGGTATCTAGTCTCTACGGTGCCCTCGTAATGCGAGGTTCCCTCGGTATTACCCACGACTTATACGTTTGGGTTTCACCGATATCCCGAAAAGTTCATCCCCGGTTTTCACCGGGAAGCTGCGTAATGCCGGACTCAAGCTCTCGATGGCAATTAGCGCAAACAAGTACGCATTTGTCACACTCAGCTTTGATAACTTCCCATGATCGCGTATATCCTTTATCTCCGATCCCGAACGATTTTATGCTGGGATCAACATGATGAAGGTCTAGCGCACCTTGGTACTTCGCATATCCGCAAAGTTGACATTTGCCTCCCTTATAAGCGATGGCAAGTTCTTTTATCTTGCGTCTTCGTTTAGCGACTGCTCGAATAAGCTCTTCTCGTCTGTCGGCATAGGTTCTTTTGTCCTTCATAATACTTTAATTATAGCATTTCAGAAGGGAAAAGGTGCCACAGGGAGCCGCTCTACCATTGAGCTACCGCGGAATATTTAATTGTCTAGGTATTGTAGCATTTCATGGGAGAATTTCAAATATCGCTCTTTACTTTTCTCGAGTTTAAAGGTACAATGCGGGCAGTTGTTTTTACCCTTTGGTCTTGATTTAGACGCCTCAAGAAGCACGCCGCACGGCGTGTACGAGGAGCTTCCCGGGAGAATAGCAACACCCCAACATCGGGAAGCTCGAAAGCGTCAGCTGATGTTGGATGACCCCACAGAGACAAGTTTCGTCGAGCTGTATATTGACGGGCCGTGCAGCGGCCGCTGTCGAGTTCCGAGCTTGTCTAACTTTTTCCCCGCGCACCCTGCCGTCCCCTGGCCTAGCGAACCAGGCAGCGGCAGGGTGATTTTTATTTTGGAAAACAAAAACCAGGGCGGCGGAGCCGCCCTGGTGGGCTTGCGGGACATCGGCCGGCGGGGATTACCTGCTGGCGATCTGAAGGGGCGAGTCGTCGGCGACGTACGCCGGAAACTCGACGCCTTCCTTGATCTCGATGTCTTTCCCCTTCACGAAGAACCCGGCGGGAGCGAAGAGGTATGTCGCGACGCCGGCGTTGAGCTTGTTGCCTTCGCCTTCGCGCGTCTTTGTCCCCCGCAGTCGGATATTTTCGCCGTTCACGGCCTTCACCGAATCGACGGTGAAGTTCAGCTTACCGGCACGCCCGAAGCTGCGCTTGTGTTCGGCTTCGATGACGGTGCCACGGGCGGCGGCACCCTTCTTGATGATCAGGACGCCGTTCACGCGGACGTCTTCGGCGACTTCCATCCGGACCCGGTCATCGATCTGGGCAGTGGCCGACGAGATCGGTTCGGCCATCCGGAGCCGGATCTCGGTGCCGTCGGGAATCATGACCCGGCGGGACTGGGCGGTGGCGGGCAGAGCGGAAAGCAGGATCGCAATCGAAAACAGAAGCTTCGTCACAGGACACCTCAGGGAAAGGGGTAAATGGGAAAGGAACTCTATGCTCCCATTATATCATAATTATATATTAAAGTCAATGCCCCTATTCGTAGCCCTTAAGCTTGCTTAACTTGTGATGCTGGCGGATTTTGTCGAGCGCTTTGGCCTCGATTTGACGGATGCGTTCGCGCGTGACCGAAAACACTTTGCCTACTTCTTCCAGGGTATGCGTTACCCCGTCGGTGAGGCCAAAGCGCATGTCGAGGATTTTTTGTTCGCGCGGCGTTAGATCACCGATGATTTCATTAATATAGCTCTTGAGAATTTTGCGGGCGGCGGAGGTGGACGGAGAGATGTTTTCTTCGTCCGCAATAAAATTCTCGAGCGAACTGTCGCTGTCATCCCCATCATCGCCGACCGGCGCTTCCAAGGATACCGTCTCCTGCGATATCTTCATGATGTGGCGGATTTTGTCGACTTCCACGCCCATTTCGCTTGCCACTTCTTCCGGCATCGGCTCGCGGCCGAGATCCTGAACGAGCCGGCGGACCACCTGCTGGTATTTGTTGATTGTTTCAACCATGTGAACAGGAATACGGATGGTACGGCCCTGGTCGGCCAATGCGCGAGTAATGGCCTGCCGGATCCACCATGTCGCGTACGTTGAAAATTTAAACCCGCGTTTGTAATCGAATTTTTCGACGGCTTTGAACAAGCCGATATTCCCCTCTTGAATCAAATCGAGCAGCGTTAGATTGGCCGAACGGCCGACATATTTTTTGGCGATAGAAACCACCAGGCGCAGGTTGGAGACGACCAGTTTTTGTTTGGCCGCTTCGTCGCCGTGTTCCATGCGTTTGGCTAAATCAACCTCTTCTTCGCTGTTCAGTAGCGGATGCTGGCCGATTTCCTTGAGATACATCTGGACGGAATCGGAAGTTGCATCGCCGAATTCGTCCTGGATTTTTTTCTTTTCGTCGTATTCTTTGACTTTTTCTTCTTCAAAAACGCGGCCCGATTCGATGATATTGATATTGGCCGATTCAAGGCGTTCATATAGCGCTTCCAAGCCGGTAATGTCTTTTTCGATCTGCGGAAACGCGTTCAAAACCTCCACCTGCGTAATGAAACCGCGGTGGCGAGCTTTTTCGATGAGCGCTTGGATCGCACTTTCACTGACGATTTGCTTTTTATTCGACCGCGTCGGCGCGGGATGTTTCTTGGTTGACGCCTTCTTGGCGGGTTTCTTCGGCCGCGGCTTTGATTTGACCGGCCGGATTTGTTTCTTGGCCGTTTTTTTGGAAACTTTCTTTTTGGTTGCCATGCGATGTGAAATTGATGTGGGTAAGGGTTAGTTGGTTGGCGAGAGAATTAAACTCCTGGGCCAGCTCGCGGATACGGGCCGCGTCAGCGGCCTGCTCGGCTTGCCGAATGTCGAACTGAAGCGTGGTTAGGCGAGCATTGATTGCCCGGCGGCGCAGCGCATTCAACAGAGTATGGAATTCAGCCTGAAGATCCTGATCGCGGAAATCATGCCAGAGTTCCTGCGACCGAAGATGGGCGAATTCAAGGTGCAGCCCGTCTTCTTCCTCGAATTGAGTGACGAAATCCTTGAATGAAAACGGCTCGGATGCCTGGGCAAGCCGCCGCAGAATGTCGGCTGTTCGGGCATTAAGAACTTCATACGGCAATTCGGCGAGCTCAGTTCGAAAGAGCGAAGGCCGGGTGATCG
>DASZRH010000007.1:0-18663 GCA_035549275.1 Minisyncoccota bacterium
GACGTCCTGGGAATCCGCAACCTGGCGATCCTCGGAGACGCCGTCCGCCTGGTCAAACAGCACCGGGGAATCGAAATCGACATTGAAAAAATTCCATTCGACGACAAAAAAACCTTCAAGATGCTGGCGGACGGTGGCACGGAAGGCGTCTTCCAGCTCGGCGGCTCCGAAGGCATGACCAAGTACCTCAAAGAACTCAAACCGACAACCGTCCACGATTTAAACGCCATGGTCGCTCTGTACCGGCCCGGACCGATCAACAACATCCCCGAATACATTGCCCGCAAACAAGGCCGCAGCCAGATCAAATATTTCCATCCCAAGGCCAAAAAATTCCTCGAGAAATCATACGGCGTGCTCGTCTACCAGGACGACCTTCTGATGAGTGCCTTGGAACTGGCCGGCTACAACTGGGAAAGCGTGGACAAATTCCGCAAAGCGGTCGGCAAAAAGATCCCTGAAGAAATGGCCAAGCAGCATAAGATCTTCGTCGAGGGCTGCCAAACTCACAGCGGCATGACCGCCACCCAAGCCGAAGCTATTTGGAATTTATTCGAACCCTTCCAGGGCTACGGCTTCAACAAGGCCCACGCGGCCTGTTACGGCCGCGTGGCCTACCAAACCGCGTACATGAAAGCAAACTATCCTGCCGAATATATGTGCGCGATTCTGACAGCCGAAGCCGGCGACACGGAACGTGTCGCCGAGATTATTGCCGAATGCCAGCGTATGGGCATTCCCGTTTTGCCGCCCGACATCAACACGTCATTCAAAGATTTCACTGTCATCAAAGGCGCGACGGACAAGGAAGACCAGATCAGGTTCGGCCTGTTGACGATTAAGAACCTTGGCGCCAACATCGCCGAAGCGATTATCGCCGAACGCGAGGCTAACGGGCCGTTCAAAGACGTCGAGGACTTCGCCAGCCGCGTTCAGCATAAAGATTTGAACAAAAAATCATTCGAGTCGCTGGCCAAGTGCGGCGCCATGGACCAGTTCGGCGACCGCGGCAAGCTTTTGGCCAACATGGAAATCCTTCTCGCTTACGCTCACGAAAAACAAAAAGCTGCCTCCAGCCGCCAAATGGATTTGTTCGGCACCGCCGCAGCGCCGTTACCGGCGCTGCGGCTCGCCGACGCCCCGCCGGCCCCGTCAGCCGAAAAACTCGCTTGGGAAAAAGAACTCCTCGGCCTGTATGTCTCCTCTCATCCGCTCGACGAATACCACGCGGCCATGAAACGCGAAAAAGTCATGCCGATCAAGGCGCTCTCTGCTCGCGCCAACACGCTGGCCCGCGTCGGCGGCATTATCACCCGAGTCCAAAAAATTATCACCAAAACCGGCCGGCCGATGATGTTCAGCGAAATCCAAGACCTAACGTCGAAAATGGAGCTCATCGTTTTTCCCAACGTCTACGATAAGAACCCCGACATTTGGCAGGAAAACCGGATCATCGTCGCCACCGGCAAGCTAAACGACAAAGATGGAGCCTTGAAACTTCTCTGCGATGAAGTCAAAGCCGTGACTTCCACCGTCTAGCAATTTACTCCCCTTTTTGCTATGCTTTTGAGGAAATGAAATCCTCTCTGGAATATATCCGTCATTCTTTGGCCCACCTCCTGGGCGCGGCAGTTTTGGAACTGTATCCCGGCTCCAAACTTGCCATCGGCCCGGCCGTGGACGACGGCTTCTACTACGATATCGATATCGCCGGCACGGTTTCCGACGCCGACCTGCCCCGCGTCGAAGAAACGATGCGCGCAATCCTCAAAACCTGGAAGAGCTTTGAAGGCCGCGAAGTTTCTGCCGCAGAGGCCCGCGAAGTATTCAAAGGCAATCCGTTCAAAGAAGAAATCATCTCGGAGCTTGAACAGAAGGGGGAAACAATTACCCTCTACACGTCTGGCGAGTTTACTGATCTCTGTCGCGGCGGCCACGTCGAGAACATCAAAGACATTGACCCCAAAGGATTCAAACTTTCCCGCCTGGCAGGCGCGTATTGGCGCGGCAGCGAGAAAAATCCCCAGCTGACCCGCATCTACGGTCTTGCCTTTGCATCCAAAAAAGACCTCGACGCGCACCTGGCCATCCTGGAAGAAGCCAAAAAGCGCGATCACCGCGTCTTGGCCCAACAGCTGGATTTGTTTTCCCAGCACGGCATCGCGCCGGGCGCAATCTTCTGGCACCCCAAAGGCATGGTTCTCTGGCGCGAACTTGAGAAATTTATCCGCGAGAAAAATGATTATTACGGTTACGGTGAAATCTCTACGCCGATCATGGTCAAAAAAGAACTCTATGAAACCTCCGGCCACTGGGACCACTACCGCGAAGACGGTTTTTGGTTTGACATGGACGAAGAGACCTACGTTCTGAAACCGATGAACTGTCCGGAAGCGACGGTTGTATTCTCACATTCGCTTCGATCATACCGCGATCTGCCGATCCGCTTATCCGAACCGACCGGCCGCTTGCATCGCAACGAACTCAAGGGCGTGCTCGGCGGCCTTTTCCGCGTCCGCCAATTTACTCAAGACGACGCCCACATTTTCTGCCGGCCCGAGCAGATTGAATCAGAAATTTCGACCCTTCTAACCTATACCAAAGAAGTATATGAAACATTCGGCTTGCCGATCAGTTTCCGGTTTGCGACCAAGCCCGAAAAAGCCATGGGCGATCCGGCGCTCTGGGAAAAAGCCGAGGCGGCGCTGGAAGGCGTCTTGAAACACCTAGGCATCATCTATGATCTCAAACCGGGCGACGGGGCATTCTACGGCCCCAAGATTGATATTCACGCCAAGGATGCAATCGGCCGCGAGCATCAAGTCGCGACGATCCAGCTCGATTTTCAAATGCCGGAACGATTTAAACTCGAGTATCATGACGCCGACGGTACTGTTCGCCGGCCGGTGATGATCCATCGCGCCATCTTCGGTTCTTTTGAGCGCTTCCTCGGTGTCTTGATTGAACACTACGCCGGTGCGTTTCCGCTGTGGCTGGCGCCGGTGCAGGCGGCAATCGTAACCGTTTCGGACAAACATCATCAGTGGGGCACGGCCGTTCTGCATGCCCTGCGCCACGCCGGCGTCCGCGCCGAACTCCATGATCAGAATGAAACCCTCGGCAAAAAGATCCGGGCCGCTGAACTTCAAAAAATTCCGTATATTCTCATTGTCGGTGACAAAGAAGTTGAAGCCCAAGGCACCGCCGTCCGTACCCGCGCCAGAGGAGACCTTGGTCTGATGCGAATCGAGGATTTTGTTAGTCAGCTCAAGGAAGAAATTGCCGAACGAAAATAGAAAATTCCCCCCGCGCTTTGCGCGGGGGGAATCGTTACTGCAGAAAAAGAGCAACACTGCGGATCAGATAGGTCAGGCCGTTCCAAAACCCGACTGAATACGCAATGTGAAAGGTATTGATGACCATCAGGGCCGCGAGACCCTGTTTCCACCGGTCAACGCCGAAGACGATTGCCGCCGGCGTTCGGACGCCCGGCAGGAAAATCCCCGCCAGACAAGTCAGCGCAAGCGTAGTCTTGCTGTAAAAGAACCTCGTACGCCAGCGATCGAAATCCTGTTTGGTCTTGTCCCATTCATAGAATGGGCGTAAAGCCATCAGGACCGGATAGACCCGGAAACTGGCGCCATGTTTTTGCAGGACCCAGCTATACATGTCGCGCAGAATCGGTACGAGCTCCTTGCCAAGCAGGAACCAGACCAACGCTTCCAGGTTGCCCAGCGCCACCAGAACCAGGAACACTTTCCAGCCGGCCCCACTCGTGCTTATCACGAGCGGGGCCACGACATAGTCAATGTTGACCGAAACCAGGACGACCGCCAGGATGACAAGTGCAATGCGGCGAACAACCGGGGCATTCATTCCTCTTCCTGGTCAGCGAGTTGCCAACACGCGCTGCCGTTCAGAAACGTCTTCCAGTTCGCTCCGAATCTGGCTCAGCCGGCGCTCGACGGCTTTCAAGTCGGCGCCGCCAACGTGAACTTCCATGAAAATCGTATGGAAGCTCATCAGCGCCACCTCCTCGGTCTTGCTCTTCCGCTCCACGCGGCAGCCGAGAACCCGCATGATGCCGGCCGCGAACCGATACGCCTTGCCAGCTTGAACGGCGTATCGGGATGCATTCGAGTCGTCCAGCAAATACGCGGCGACCACGGGCCGGATGATATCCTGCCCTTCCCGAATCCGAAGCGCCATGTGAGCATTGTTCAAGGCCCGCTCGGCGATCTTCAGGTCGATCCGTTCCTGCTTGTAGCGGGCCAATTCCCGCCACGTGACGATGTCCTGTTCCAACTTGCTTGCAGCCATATCTGCCTCCTTGTCGAAGAACGCGAAGATAAGTATACTACGAAAACATGAAAAAACAAGGCACCAGCGAGCGCCGCAAAATCGTGGTTATCGTCGGCCCGACGGCGTCGGGTAAATCGGCGCTGGCGATCAAACTTGCCCGGCGAATCGGCGGAGAAATTCTCTCCGCCGATTCGCGCCAGGTCTATCGCGGCATGGATATCGGCACCGGTAAAGTCACCGAACGGGAACAGAAACTCGTTCCCCATCACCTTCTGGATATTGCTTCTCCCACGCGCCAGTTTACCGTTGCTGCGTTCGTCCGCCGCGCGCGCGAAGCGCTTGCCGGCATCTTCAGACGCAGCAAAACCCCGATCATCGTCGGCGGCACGGGCCTATACATTGATGCACTCTTAGGTAATTGGACGATTCCGATGGTACCGCCCAATCCCGTCCTTCGAAAATGCCTCGATCGCCAATCAACCGACCAGCTGTTTGCCATGCTCCGAAAGAAAGACCCCACTCGTGCCGCCGCGATCGACCGCCATAATCCGCGGCGCCTGATCCGCGCCTTAGAGATTATCGAAGCCACCGGCAAACCAGTCCCGCCGCTGGCGATTACACCCGATCCCGAATATGACATCGAATGGATCGGCCTGAATCCGAAAAACCTGGCGCACAGAATTGAAAAACGCCTCGATGAACGCCTCACGTACGGCATGGTCGCTGAAGTCAAAAAACTTCACACCCGCGGCGTCAGCTGGAAACGCCTGGAGCGTTTCGGCCTGGAATACAAATGGATTGCCCTCTTTCTCCAGAAAAAAATAACCAAAGAACAGCTCCGCACCAATCTGCTTCGAGACATTATTCGCTATTCCAAACGCCAAATGACCTGGTTCAAGCGCAATCCCCATATTCACTGGATGTAAGATAACAGCGGCCGGAAGGCCGCTGTTATCTTTGTTTGTTTTTGCGCTTGCCGGCGGTATCCGGCTTACCTTTTATCTGCCGCTCGACCAAGAGATTCCTCCTGGCTTTGCCTTTCGAGACTGACACGCGCGCCGCGTCTTTGATCCAGCTCCGTTTGGTGCCCATTTTCGACATAGAATTAAGAATTAATAGTTTGCTTGATAAGTTCTTCTGCTACGTTCGGATTCGCTTTGCCCTTTGACTCCCGCATGACCATGCCGATCAAGAATTTCAGCGATGCTTCTTTGCCTTTTTTCAAATCTTCGACGGCTTTGGGATTGGCCTGGAGAACTTTTTTAACTACTGCCGCAAGCTCGCCCGAGTCGGAGACTTGAGCCAGATCTTTTTCTTTGATGATCTGTTCCGGCGTCTGGCCGGTGGCGAACATTTCGGCGAGAACGGTTTGCGCGGCCGAAGAGGAAATCTGCTTGTGAAAGATGCGCACCACCAGATCGGCAAACAATTCCGGCGTTATCTTGGTATCCCCCGGTGCGGCGGAAATCTCGGCCAGGTGCTTCTGAAATTCGGTAATAGTGTAATTAGAGGCGATTTTGTAGAGACGTTCGATGTGTTCGGCCGCCGGACGTTCCAAGTGCTGCAGTTTTTCGAACGACAACAGCTCGCTCGCCGCATGTTCGAAGAAATTTCCCAGCGGCTTGTCGAGGGTAAACAACTCAATATCCGTCGCTGGCAGGCCGTACTGGCGGATAAACCGCTGGCGGCGCTGGGCCGGAAGTTCCGGCAGCCGGCCGCGGATTTCGTCAATATCCGCATCCGAAAACGTCAGCGGCGGCAAATCGGGTTCAGGGAAATACCGGTAGTCATGGGCTTCTTCTTTGGAGCGCTGGCTGAACGTCGCTTTTTTGACGTCGTCCCAGCCACGGGTTTCTTGCTTGATTTTTTCGCCGGCATTCAAGGCCTTGCCTTGGCGGGCGATCTCGAAATCAACTGCCGCGGCCGCGGCGCTGATCGAGTTCAAATTCTTGATTTCAACTTTCGTACCATACGAGCCGTCGGGATTGCTCAACGAAATATTCACCTCCACGCGCATCAGGCCTTTTTCCATGTCGGCATCGGACGCGCCCAAGTACCGCAAAATCAATTGAAATTCGGTCGCAAAATCGCGAACATCCTGGCCAGTCTCGAAATCCGGTTCGGTTACCAATTCCATCAGAGGTGTCCCCGCCCGGTTGTAGTCTACGAGCGAATAATCGCCCTTATCGTGCTGGAGGCGGCCGGCATCTTCTTCCAGGTGGATGCGGGTAATACGAATCGTCTTGCCGCTTTTGAGTTCTAGGGTGCCGTGTTCGCAGAGCGGCTTTTGGTATTGGGAAATTTGATACCCTTTGGGCAGATCGGGATAGAAATAATTTTTGCGCTCGAAAAAGGTATTGCGAGCGATTGAGCACTGCAGGGCCAAGCCGGTCATGATGACTTTTTTGATGGCTTCTTCATTGATGACCGGCAGGGTGCCGGGGTGGCCCATGCAGATCGGGCAGACGTTGATGTTGGGATGCTTTTCGTCGGGGTTATTCGGCGAATCGCAAAACATTTTGGTCTGCGTTTTAAGGCCGACGTGAATCTCGAGTCCGATAACCGGCGTGTATTTCATAACCCTGATGGTAGCACGATTTTTTGAAAGAAAAAAGGCCCGCGAAGCGGGCCTTACCCCAGCGGGGCCAGGAGCAAATCGGGGTTTTCTTTCTTGTGAAGAACAATGGTCTCAACTGTCGGCCAGATCAGATCAAGCGTATTTTCAATGCTGCCGTCAGCCGAAATTGAATAACAGTTGAAGGGGTACAACTGGCTGAAGAGGTGGTACAGATTACTGATGGCCGAAAGCTTGGATCGCCGTTCGAAACCGTCGAGTTTTACGTTCTTCCGGCGGAGCCGCTCAAGCGCGATATCTACAGTCACGTCCAGAATGAACACCGCGTCCGGCCAGATGAAGTGCTCACCCATCACCGCTTCGGTCATGGCCATCAGCTCCCGAATGTCCGCCGCATCCGCGGCGCCATATACAACGGAAGGCCGATACCGATCCGAAATCACGACATAAAAGTTCGTGCGGCTTGCGATGAACGGAATAACTCGATCTCGGACGTTTTGTTTGCTGTCCGCCGCATACCAACCTTGAAATACTTTAGGATAGTGAACGTGCAAACCTTGCGGATCGAACAAGTCTTTGTAGATCAGTCGGCCGTAACTGCCGGTACGATCAGGCTCTTTTGTTGTTTTGACGGTTGCTTCCGGAAACCGTTCCTGAAGCCGTGCCGTGAGCGCCTTGATGAGTTCAGTCTTGCCGGCGCCGTCAATACCTTCGACAGCAAGAAAAATACCCGGATACGGATTGGGAATCATAAAAAGACCTGCAGCCATTCTAAGGAAAATCGAAACAAAAACAAGAGGCCCCGGAACGGGGCCTCACGAAGCGGCGAATTCTTTGATGGCTTTGAAGTCGCCGTAGTGGAGATAACGGGCAAAGAGTTTGGCCGACAGGGGGAATTCTTTTTTGACAACATCCCATTCGCATTCGCCGTAGGCGCGGATTTCGGCCTGGGCATGGCTGTCGCAGCGGAGCGACAGGAAATTGAACGAACCGCCGAGCGGTTCGGTGCGAAGAGTCTCGATATAGAAGACGTACGGCAGAACCAGGGCCGCGATTTCCTGCTCGACGCCCAGAACCCGCAGCCGGTGGTATCGTTCGCAGCAGCGTTCATAGTGATTCCGGACCAGCGTGCGAATAATTTCATTGTCCGAATCGTTCATCGGCGAATACGTATACGCGCCGACTTTGCCTTCCTGGACGCGGAACCGATCCGGCAGATACAATTCCCTGTTTTGCGCAATTCGATCGAAATTCGGCGCCAGCTCGGTCCAGGCGCCCTTGCGGTGCCGGACCCACTGGCGAAATACATGAATCGGCATCGCCAACCGCAGCTGAATTCCGGCATGGTCGAAGGCCTGGGCCGGATTCGGAAAATCGTCGAGTGCGGCAACGCACAACGCGTCGCTTCCATAGGTGCCGATCATCTCGAATCGGCCGTAATCCAAAACGCGAGCCGAGTACCTCGGCAGAATGTATGGCTGCGGCAGGACGGGCTTTCCGTTCGCCACCCAGGAAAAATCCTGAATCTGCGGATGTTCGCAATGGGATTTGTATGCCCACGGCGTCCAGCATCGGAGAATTTCCGCGATCAAACTCCGAATCTCTGAAAATTCCGTATGCTCATGCCGCGTTGGAATATTCCACCATGACAGGAAATTGAACAGCTCCCGAAGCGAGACCGTCATGTAGAACTTGGTGTAGAATCGGTACAGCTGAACATAGCGGGCCATTTCCTTGGCCACGCCGATGTCAACCAGTTCGCCATACAGCCGCCGGGCTTCCTGCTCTGCGGCGTCAAATTCCGCGACAACTTTCGTGCTTTGATTTGCCGGCGTATAGTATGCGCCGTCAATTACGGAGTAGCGTCCCGAGAACTCATTGAAGCTCGCAAACAGCCGGAAAAACGGCTGGGCAAAGCAGATCGGCGTCTCGACTCGAAGGCGAAACATCACGCCGCCTTCAAACGGCGTTACATGCCGATCGCGCTTGAGAAAATTGACCAAGCCCTGGGCTTTCTCGCTGACCTCGGTTGAATCGCGGCCAGTAGAAACCCGGGCGCTTCGGATAATAGCCGGATCCTGCAATAAATCCTCAATTGAAATCTCAAACCGATCGGCTGCGGTCTTGGCCCAGCCATTGGGATCGTCTTTTTGGGGAACCCGCGCAAAAACACCGTCAACTTCGATTTTAGTGTGGCTGCAGGCGAATTCCCTGCGGGGATTGAAGTTTTCAATGAGCGATTGGAGGTGTGACACGATATGCTCCGGCAGGTATCGTAGCAGATATACGGTTTCCTTATCAATCCCCGCCCGCTGAAGTCCGTCTCGCAACCAAAAACTGCCGGGCGGCATGCCGCGCCCGGCAGTTTTTTCATTTCTAACCTCCTTACGAGCTATTTAACCTCAATACCCATTGAGCGGGCAGTGCCCTCGACGATTTTCATTGCCGCCTCCACATCATTGGCATTCAAGTCGGCCATTTTCTGTTCGGCAATCTTGCGAACTTGGTCTTTGGTAACCTTGCCGACTTTTTGTTTGTTGGGGACGCCAGAACCTTTTTCCAAACCCGCGGCCGAGCGGAGCAAATATGCCGCCGGCGGCGTTTTGAATTTCAACGAGAAAGTGCGATCTTCGTAGATCGTAATCTCGACCGGAATAACCTGTCCTTTCTGGTCTTTGGTCGCTTCGTTCACCTGGGCCATAAACTGCTGAAGGTTTAAACCATGGGGACCCAAGGCCTGACCGATCTTGGCCGGTTCCAGGGCGCCTGCAGTAACCTGCAGCTTGGCGATTGTTTTTATTTTTTTGACTGCCATATGTTTTGTAATATCCGGCGGGGCGAGAAGCGCGCTCCGCTGTTTGGTTATAATTTCTTAATCTGAAGGAAATCCAGATCCACCGGCGTTTCACGGCCGAAAATAGTGACCAATACCTTGGCTCGGCCCTTTTCGGTGTCAATTTCTGAAATCTTGCCGTCAAAATCCTTGAACGGCCCGTCCACAATCTTCACGCGATCGCCGACTTCGACGTCAATCTTGTACTTCGGTTCTTCGACGCCCATCCGTTTCATGAGGCCTTCGATTTCCATGTCCGACAGCGGCGTCGGCGTCGTACCCGCGCCGATGAAACCGGTCACGTTCGGCGTATTGCGGACCACATACCAGGAAGCATCGTCTACAATCATTTCCACCAGGACGTAGCCGGGGTAGATCTTCTCTTCGATAGTCTCACGCTTGCCGCCTTTGATTTTGATTTTCTTTTCTTTCGGTACAAGCACGCTGAAAATCCGGTCCTCAAAGCCAAGCGATTCAATGCGCTGTTTTAAATTGCGAGCCACGTTATCCTCATACCCGGAATAGGTATGGATCGCGTACCAATGTCGTTCTCCGGTGACAACCTGTTTCGGCATGTTATTGAAGAATATATTTAGTGAGCAACGTCTGGAAGCCAAGATCGAGCAGACCGAGAATAACAGCCACGCCGATGCTCAAACCGACAACAACCAGCGTATAGATGACCAGCTGGCGCTGGGTCGGCCAGACAACCTTGGCCATTTCAGCTCGAACTTCCCTGAAAAATTGTACGATTTTGCTCATTTTTCTATTTTAAAACGCCGGGCGGCGTTTGGTATGTCTCAATCATACCAGAAGCCGAGCAACGTGTCAAAGCGCTAAATATCGAGGTTCTGCACGGTCTTGGCGTGGGTCTGAATGAATTTCTTGCGGGGCAAAACGTCCGAACCCATGAGGATATCGAAAACGCGATCGGCCGATTGAGCATCTTTGACTCCCACCTGGAGCAGGATGCGGTTTTCGGGATTCAGCGTCGTTTCCCAGAGCTGATCCGGGTTCATTTCGCCCAGACCCTTGTAGCGCTGAATAGAAACGCCGGCAACTTTGGCTTCGCCGTCCGCCGGCGCGCTGTCCGCTTCGGCCGCGCCGTTTCCCTCTGCAACCGAGCTCACTTCCCAGTCGCTTAATTCTTCTTTGCCTTTCTTGGTTTTGGCTTTTTCGCCGGCTTCGCGGCGCAGTTCATTCAAAATCAGATCGCGCTCGGCGTCATTGTAGGCATACCGGGCTTTGGTTCCCTTTTGGATTTTGTACAGGGGCGGCTGGGCGATATATAGATGGCCTTTTTCGATTACCTGCGGGAAATATCGATAAAACAACGTCAAGAGAAGCGTACGAATATGCGCGCCGTCCACGTCGGCATCGGTCATGATGACGATTTTGTGGTAGCGAAGTTTCTCGAGATCGAATTCTTCGGCAATGGCCGTACCCATTGCGATTACGAGATTGCGAATTTCCTGGGACGCAAGCATTTTGTCCAAGCGCGCTTTTTCGACATTCAAGATCTTGCCGCGCAGCGGCAAGATTGCCTGGGTATGCCGGTTGCGGGCCTGTTTGGATGAGCCGCCGGCCGAATCACCCTCAACGATAAACAGTTCCGAATCGCTGGCGTTACGGCTTGAACAATCCGCCAATTTGCCGGGCAAGGTCATACCTTCCAGGGCGCCTTTGCGTAAGACCGTATCGCGGGCGGCTTTGGCCGCCAAGCGTGCCTTGGAAGCGAGGATAACTTTCTCCAAAATCGCCCGCGCATCGTTGGGGTTGCGTTCTAGCCAGTCAGTAAATTCCGTGTTCATCACGGTTTCCAAGGCCGTACGCGCATCGGGCGTGCCTAATTTGGCTTTGGTTTGGCCTTCAAACTGCGGATCGCGGAGTTTCACCGAAATGACTGTCGTTAAACCCTCGCGGACATCTTCGCCCGACAAGTTATCATCCTTTTCTTTCAGAAATGCATTTTTGCGGGCGTAGTCATTCAAAACACGCGTCAGCGCGGAACGGAAACCCGTCAAATGCATGCCGCCTTCGATGGTATGGATATTGTTGGCGAACGACAGTTCGCGGCTTGTCAGTTCTTCGATATATTGCAGTGCGACTTCGACAAACATATTGTTCTGCTCTTTGCCGACGTAGAAAATATTCTTGTGCTTGGTTTCTTCGCCATGATTCAAAAAATCGACATAGGAAATGATGCCGCCTTCGAAATAGAAGGTATAGTCGGAAGAATACGTTTTCTTGTCTTTGCCGTCGCCGACCACCAGCGGCGCCCGCTCATCTTTGACGGTGATTTTGACGCCTTTGGTGAGATAGGCCTGCTGGCGCAAGTGATTCAAAATAACAGTGAGATCGAAATCCGTGGTACTGAAAATTGTCGGATCAGGCTGGAAGGTAATCGTCGTGCCGGTGCGGGTGGTCTTGGCGACCTTTTTGACCGGCGCCAGCGGTTTGCCGACTTTGTATTCCTGCATGTACACGTCCGGCGCGCGGTGGACTTCGGCTTTCATGTACGTTGAGAGGGCGTTGACGACCGACAAGCCGACACCGTGGAGACCGCCGGAAACTTTGTAGGCACCCTCGTCGAATTTGCCGCCGGCATGGAGCGTCGTGGCGGCGGTTTCCAGCGCTGACTTCTTGGTTTTGGGATGAATATCGGTCGGGATGCCGCGGCCATCGTCGGTTACGCGTACCATGTTATCCGGCAGCAGCGCGACTTCGATATTCTTGGCGTGGCCGGCCATGGCCTCGTCGAGCGAGTTATCAAACACTTCCCAAATCAAATGATGAAGTCCGTCCGGACCCGTTGAACCGATATACATGCCCGGCCGCTTGCGGACGGGCTCGAGGCCTTCCAAGACTTGGATATCCTTGGCTGAATATCCCCCGTTTTTGACGTCTTTTTCAGGCATAAATAGTAGCTATATTCTAGCATTTTGCTACCCACAAATCAACCTCCGTAGTTATCGCAATTCGGCCGCGTACTGCTTGGCCGTTTCGTCGTAGATTTTCTTCTGGATGGAGTCAACTTCCTCGCTGGTCAGCGTCCGTTCGGTGGAACGGTAGACAATGCGATATGTATAGCTAATTTTGTCGGTACCAAACTTGGCTTCATTCTCGTATTTATCGAGCAGTTGGACTTCCTCGACCAAATCGCCGCCTAAATCGCGGATAAGGTCGAAATAGTTGTTGGGAACGAAATCTTTGGAAACGATAAAGGAAATATCGCGCGTAATCGGCGGAAACTTGCTTACCTCTTTGAATTTTTGGCCTAGCTTGAGCTGTTTTTTGACCCGTTCATCCTCCGACCACAGTAAGCGAATATCAGGCAGTTCCATGGAGATGATCGCCAAGCGTTCCAAGCCGAAACCGAAGGCCCAGCCGTTGTACACGGTCGGATCAACGCCGAAATTCTTGAGTACCTCGCCGCGAACGACGCCGGCGCCCAGCACTTCGATCCAGCGCTCACCGATTTTCACTTCCATCTCCAAACTCGGATCAGTGTACGGAAAGGTATCGGGATTAAATCGAAACTCGATCGCCGGGCCGAAAATTGCCCGAGCGATTTCAGACAAAACCTCCTTAAGGTCATCCAATGTGATTACGTGCTCCGATTTTCGGCAGAGATAGTAGCCGTCCATCTGATGAAACACGTTCATGTGATTGCGGTCAATTTCGTCTTTGCGATAGACTTTGCCGTAGGAGAGGGCGCCGACGGCTTTGCCGTCGGCGATCTTTTCCTTCACGTCCGACAACCCGAGATGATATGCCCACATGACTGTGGTGTGGGTGCGCAGAATATTCTGATCGTCAACATAGTATGTATCCGATTTGCTGCGAGTCGGATGATCCGGCGCAAAATTAAACTTATCAAACGTCAGCTCCGCACTCACGATTTCCGGCACATTCAGAACCTTAAAATCTGCAAACCGAGGCAAGGCAATAATCCGCTGGGCTAGATCATACAGCGGACTGCCTGGTGTTCGTGCCAAATCAGACATCGCCAAAAACCGCTTCATCCGCGCGGCCTCGGTGTCCTGCCGCTGATCCAGTTTTTTCCGAAGCGCATCGTAATCAGACGATGGGACGATAATCTCATTAGCCATATGTGGGGCGGGAGCGACGGGACTCGAACCCGCAACCTCTTCCGTGACAGGGAAGCGCTCTAACCAATTGAGCTACGCCCCCACAAACTGCAAAATGCTGTTCAAATATACCCTACTTTTTGCTTTGTTTCAAGCATTTGCGTGCCATGATCAATCCCCTCAGTCTGGAATTTTAATCAGTGTATTTGCATCAACAAGTGCAAGCAATTCAGTCATATCGGATAACGAGACTGCGATACAGCCGTCGGTTGGTGGATAGCCATCGCGGGCCAGGTGCAGAAAGATCGCGCTTCCTACTCCCGGCACGACCGGATCATCATTATACCCAAGAACGACAATAATGTCATAGACGTGATCTTCGCGCCACAGTTTTTCGTGAGACGCCGGATACGGCAGTTTCACAAACCGATTGTAATTCGGGTCAGCCGGATCATCGCACCAACCGTCATCAGGCTCAAGAGCCCGGACAGGCAGCCGGGTTGAGGGTTTTTCAAGGCGATCGGAACGATACAAAACCTCCCGAATTGGGAACGACCCGACCGGTGTTTTCTTGTCCCCTTCACGCTTAGCCGCCGACACGCCCGCCGCGCCAATCGCGCACATATATTCTTTCCCGTCGCAGGAAAGCGCGTGAGAATCTTTGAGAAAAATATCCATAGCTAGCCCTGATCGAAATCCGGATGCCAATAGATCGCTTCGATGCGACGGCGGCCGTTATATTCAATCGGGTGTTTGCGGGGAAATTGATCGGCGCTGGAGTTGCTGATCGCCTCGGTCTCGCTCACGCAGAATCCGATGTGGCGGTGCTCGCCGCCGTCAACGATTTGTTTTTCCCAGACAAGTACCGCGCCCGGCCGCGGCGCAGATATTTCAACCCAGCCGCTTTCCAACAGATCTCTTTGGGTTCCACTGACAGTCGCATGGGATCGTTTGAGAAGCCCCAGGCCCAGCAAAATCCATGACGCAAAGATGCTGCACGACAGGCGTCCGTCCTCCAAAATATCCGTTTCTTCCCCGCCGACATCGGCAAAAATATTGCGGAAGGTATAGTTGTCGCCGCGGACGGCATTCTCAACCACCGCCAACAGCGTCTTGAGTTTTTTGATTCGAACTACCGGCTGTGAAGTTTGAGTCATATAACAGCATTAAACCACAACTCATACTATTTTTCCATCTCTTCGATGCTATCAGTCATTTCTGAAATACCAGGTGATAAAAAATATGTTTTTTACCCGAATCTCCCGTGACCACTTCATCTTTAGAAACAAGCGTAAGTGGTGCGATTGCCGTGGCAATTGTTTCAGGATCATGGAAAAATTTTCCAGCACTTTCGTCCGGTGTCATGGTACCAATATATATGACGCCACCTGGTATCGTAGACTCTGCTAATTTGGGCAGCAAGTTCGTCTGCACAAATTCCGGCGCGAAATAGTGTAGAACGCTCCGAACAATAATGCAGTCAAATGTCTGTTTATTTTGAGATATCCACGAACCAATATCCTGGTTGATAGTTTTAATCAAAGGGTGGCCGTGTAAATATTCGGGAAACGGTTTCAGATCAACCGCCGTAACATGAGCCTCAAAACTGGCTGCGTAGATTGAAAAAAGACCTTCTCCAGCTCCTAAATCAAGTACAGAAGAAGGTTTTCGCTCTGCAAAAATATCCGTTAAAAATGAGTGAATAGGTAAAATCATAGTTTTATATGAATTAGAGTACACTCGACACCTGAATATTTAAATGTTAATTTGATTAAAGGAGGATAGGAAAATGAAAAGTGCCAATATTCCTGAAAGAAAAGAGCCGCTTACCTTCCGGCTTCGGGAGTCCATTCCCGACAATCCGGGAGGGACATATCGTCTTCGTTCGACCGGAAGTGCTGGCCGGGAAGACGATTGGGACGATCCGTAAAGCAGACGGGTCGTTGGCTCAGACTCCAAGGTTCTGCTCAGGCAGAACCTTGGAGTCTTTTTTATTTCTCTCTTTTTTCATGCTCTCTATATAGCCCTACCTCTAATTCAAGTATTTTGATTTGATTTCCATGGGGTATCCCTTTTTTTTCATCGCGTCGCAGTAACTCAATGGCCTTCTTGGCTGTTTCTATAGCTTCTCCCCACTTATCTAAAGCGGCAAGAGAAGCAGACAGGTTAGAAAAGTATAAACCGTGATACAAGGACGAACTATCTTTGATTGCCTTATGATATAAATTTACGGATTGCCGGAGCTTTTTTAAATCGTGAGTACCTGACGAACGATAAATATTTCCCATTCCGTTAAGTACTCTGTGTTTCTGTTCCTTTGATGCTATTGAAAGTGCTTTTTTGTAAACTGACAGTGCTTGAGAAAACCTTCTTGCATGCAAATAAAATCTCCCTTTATCAAGAAGAGTATTTAATTCTTCTCCGTAATTTGTTTGCTTTTTCTTTGAAGGCCTTGACATATATAAATAGTAATATTAAATATATCACATGAACTTTAAAAATGGAAGAGTCTTAATTGTTACAAAGTCGAACGATTCTACGGCGGACTTTGTTCTTGACCGAATGAGGTTACGTGGATTTTCACCCATTCGTCTAAATAGCGATGAGTTCGGCAAACAAAAAACAACTCTGCAATTTGATAACAAGTATATCTCTGTCATTACCCAAACTGCAGAGGAAACAATAGATACCTACTCATTATCTTCAATCTGGCTTCGAAGGATAACCTCTCCTCTTATGCCAGAGGTGGAGGGAGATGAAGCAAGACGGTTGGCAGAGCAAGAAAACAAGTTGACTCTCAAATGGATGTTGGCTTCCGCTCACTGTCGGCTGATAGACCCGGAAACGAAAATGACAGAAGCAGGGAATAAATTCTTGCAACTCCAAACTGCGCCATTTTTTGGCTTCAAAATACCTAGAACAATGATCACAAATGATCCTGAAGAAGCCTTAAAATTTGTCCAGAAATACCCAAAAGCCATAATCAAAACCCTCGGCGGGTATGGAAAGAAATACATGAGTTCATTTGAGGTTACTTTTACTCAATTAGTAACTCCTGAAATCATAGATCAGTTTCATCTGATAAAATATGCGCCTGTTTGTCTTCAAGAATTGGTAGAAAAGAATGCTGATCTGCGAATTACCGTTGTCGGCCAACAAATCTTTTCTTGTCGAATAGATTCTCAGTCACAAGAAAGTACACGTTTCGATTCAAGAAGATTTGATGTGAAAACTAAATACGATATATGGTCTATTTCGACAGAAGCTAAAAATAACATCTTAAGATTCATGAAGCATTTTGAAATCAATTTTGCCTCTTTTGATTTTGCCTTGAATTCAAAGAATGAAGTAATCTTTTTTGAAATGAATCCAAATAGTCAATTTGTGTTTGTTGAGGAAGCAACTGGACTTCCAATCACAGATGCATTGATTGATTTTCTGGTAAAAAACGGTGACTAATTCACCGTTTTTGCTTTACCACCAAATAACAAAGTGTGGTACAGTAAAACCAACTATGCATCTTACGATTACCGATGACCCGAAAGCAAGGAAAAGAATATTTAACGAAGCCCGCCAAATATCCGGTTTAAAGTTTGCTTTCGAGGGATTTGATTCCAACAAATCTTTGGAGGAATTAGATCTTGATTTTGATAAAAGTATTCAGGCCCTCTATTCATGGCTGGGAGATAACAGCCATACCGTTCAAGAAATTTGTCACTTGATTACCCAATACGCAAATCCCACTTGGTCCCATTCGGAAATAGGCATCGTTGTTCTGCCCACCGCATGGGCATTTTGCCTTCACAATGTAATAACTCTGGGAATACGCCCGCCGGAACTTGTTTCAAGTCCCGATTTTAATTTAATCATCCACGAACTTCTACACATGAATCTGAATGAGAAACGAAAGGAATTACAAGCCGCTGAAGAAATTACCGTCACCTTGCTTACCCGAAAAATAGCTGAGGAGGCAAATAAAAAACTTAACTTGCATTTATTCCTCCAAGAATTTAGCCAGTCAGTTGCAAAAGCAGCGCACCGGATCGAAGATCAATTTCCAAAGATACTCGAGACAGTCTCTACTCCAGCACATATCGTCTCAACAATTGATTCTCTATTGGAACAGAGTGAGAGAGAGCCAGGAGGAAGCTTCTAGGCTTCCTCTGTATTATCTGACACCTTTCTTTTCACCAGAAAACTTCTGGATGAACCGTTCTCCTGCTTCCGGACCCAGTTCATGAATGATGTCAATGAGTTCCTGCTTTGAAAACTTGGAAATATCCGAGAGCCATTCATTAAATCGTTCTTCCGAAACTTGGGCCATCTCTGACAGCCAAAATAAGATAAGTTCCGAACGAGTCAGCCGACCGGCTAACGCGCGTACGGCAGTTAACTGTGCAGAATCCCACTGATGTTCAGCCATAGTGTCTTTGACTTTCGTATTGTTCTTTTTGATTGAAATACTCATTGAAACGGATAGAGTGTGAGACTCCTCCCGGGCGTCTCACACTCTCGTGTTCTACTTCCGACGGAGATCCACGGTGTGAGGAATGTCCGTCCGAATGTCGTTGGTGGTGGGCTTGCGTTCATCGTAGTCGATCTTCATGTCTCTGCTATGGGACTCGTCTCTCTTCCCAGCAGCATTCGTGTGGTAGACATCGACATGACGACCGATCCGCGGCTCCGAGTCTGTCGGACCATGTGGCGAGCTTGTTTTCCACCCCATATAACCTCCTCATGCAAGGTGCATACTGCCGCCGTTATTGGCGTTTAAGGCCTGACACCATGTCATGCCTACAGTTCTGTTTTCTAAATACTATTGTTTGAGAACCATGTCAACCCTATAACAATCTAAATGGGTA
>DASZRH010000008.1:0-4559 GCA_035549275.1 Minisyncoccota bacterium
GGAAGCATGTCGCATTCAAATTATACAAAATAAAATGGCCGGTTGGAACAAGTCCAACCGGCCCAGTGCCCAAGAGCTGACAGCCCCAGGGTCTTACTTGCGAGGCCCCATGAACACGAACTGATCGCCGAGACGCCACACGCTCTGCGGCTCGAACCAACGCGTGCCCAGCCACGGCCCGCCGCCACCGTGCCCGACGTAGAAGACGAGCCGGTTGCCGAGCGAATCGGCAACCTCTTTCATTGCCACCCGTAGCCCTTCACCGAACGGCTGATCCGGATATGCCAAACGGAGAGCCGGTCCGACTTCGCGCGGGCAGATGGCCAGTCCCAGCTCGATCGCCCGATCACAGATCTGCCCATATGTCGGGAGGTCCGTGAATCCGAGCTCGGCGGGCGTCACAATGACAAGATCAACTTCAGTCTCGGCCGATGCGATGGGCGTCTAGCTGTCCAGAACATTCCCCGCATACTCGCTGATCCTGAAGCCGTCTCCCAGCGCCGCCCGGTAGGCCTCGGCCGTCTTGTGGACGCCGAGAGTCACCGTCTTCCAGCTCTTGAACTCCGGAAGGAGGCCGAGGAACTTCTGGAAAGCGGCACGCGGCGGCACTAACCCGAGTTTGACGGCTCGAGCCAGATCCGAGAGGTAGCCGGCGTTGAGAACCTCGACCTCTTGCGTCGAGAGTTTCTGCTCTGACACGATATCGAGGACACGCGCGGCCTGACCGAACGAACCGAATTGAACGTTGCTCATGGTAACCTCCATCAAGCGCCATTCCCTTCTCGGGATGGCAGTCTGGCTACCTGCCAGATAAGGGTGCCGGACGATTCCGGCCGTTCTGCGCTGGTTGTAAACGTACTCCCAGTATGCTTAAATTATACTTCTTTTTTATCAAAAAGTCAATGGGGCCGTTCGGCCCCATTGACTGCTATTTTTCGAGGTTTTTCGGCTAGTTGCAGACGCCGGAAGTGGCAAAGCAGTTTGGGCAATTCCAGCAGGCTCCGGCGCGAACCATGAGCGTGCCGCATTGGCAGACGGGCGCGTCGGCGTGGGTACTGAACGTCAAACCGGCTTTGCGCTCGGTCTGCGGCGCGGCATGACCGTTACCGGTTACGACGGAAGTATTAGTGGCAGCCGGAGTTGTCGGCACAGCCGGCGCGTCAGTTGGAATCGAGAGTGCGGGTTGAATCGGCCCGGAAGCGGTTACGAGGCCCGCCAGGAGCGAATCGGTCTTATTCTTGATCTCCAGTACCCGCTCGGCAAAATCAGGCGCCGCCGCCGCTTCCGGGCCGAACAGTTCTTCGCGATCGGCCTTGGGCAGATACTTCATGCCGAGGTAGCGGAAGATGTAATCAACGAGCGATTTCGCGGTCGGAATTTCGGGATTGTCGGTGAAGCCGGACGGTTCAAAGCGGACGTCTTTGAATTTGGCAACAAGAACTTTGAGCGGGACGCCGGATTGCAAACACAGCGAAATGAGAATGGCGATCGAATCCAAGAGACCGGAGACGGTACTCCCTTCTTTGGCTGCTTCCAGGAACGTCTCGCCGGGTTTCATGGTATCGGGATAGAAACCGACGTTAAGGAACCCCTTGAATCCGCCGACTTCAAAGCGGTGGGTAATCGCAGGCCGTTCATCCGGCAGGCGGCGGCGGGTGTAGCCGTTGACGGTTTCGATTAGCGGATCAAGCGACACCGCCGGCTGTACCGCAGCGATATCAGCTTTTTGGGCCTTCTCATCTTTCTTTACATTCAGCGGCTGGATCGTCTTGCAGCCGTCGCGGTACAACGCGACCGCTTTCAGGCCCAGCTTCCAGCCTTGGATATATACGTCGCGGACCTCGTCTACCGTCGCATCCTGCGGCAGGTTGATGGTCTTGGAGATGGCGCCGGAAATGAACGGCTGGGTAACAGCCATCATTTTGAGGTGGCCCATATAGCTAATGCTCCGCTGGCCGTTGGTCGCTTTGAACGAGCAATCAAACACCGGCAAATCATTTTCTTTGATATGCGGCGCGCCCTCGATGGTTTCCTGTTCCAAAAGGTATTTCGTAACGTCTTCGATCTGGTCGTTGGTATAGCCCAGCCGCCGCAAAGCCATCGGCACTTGGTTGTTGACGAGCTTCAAGACGCCGCCGCCGACAAGTTTTTTGTATTTCACCAGCGCCAGTTCCGGCTCGATGCCGGTCGTGTCGCAATCCATGAGAAAAGCAATAGTGCCCGTCGGCGCCAAAACCGTTACCTGCGAGTTGCGGATGCCGAACTTGCGGCCCAAATCCAGCGCTTCGTGCCAGACCAGGCGCGAGGAGGCCTGAAGGTATGTATCGGCCATGCCGCCGGCTTCCGATTCACCATGGAGGCCTTCGGCCGCGGTCAAATGTTTCTCGATGACATGGAGCATCGGGTCTTTGTTCTTGGCAAAACCGGAGAACGGCCCCTTTGCATCGGCAATGAGCGCGGACATGCGATATGCCTCACCGCACATGAGCGAGGTAATGTGGCCAGCGAGGTAACGGCCCTGATCGGAGTCATACGGCAACCCAAGCACCATCAGCAAAGCGCCAAGGTTAGCGTAGCCAAGACCCAACTCGCGATACGCTTTGGCGTTCTCGGTGATTTCTGGCGTCGGGTAGGATGAGTTATCAACCAGAATATCCTGGGCCAAGATCATGACATCCACGGCCTTCTTGAAGAGATCGACATCGAAACGGCCGCCTTCTTTGAGGAATTTCATGAGGTTCAAGGACGCCAAGTTGCAGGCTGAATTATCCAAGTGCATATATTCCGAGCAAGGGTTGGACGCATTGATGCGGCCGGTATTTGAAACAGTGTTCCATTCATTGATGGTCGTATCGTACTGCATGCCCGGATCAGCCGAGGCCCACGCCGCTTCGGCGATCCAATTCATGATTTCCCGGGCTTTGACGGTCTCCAGCACGCGGCCGTCGGTACGGGCGGTCAGGCGCCAATCGTCGTCATTCTCAACGGCGCGCATGAAATCATCGGTGACACGCACGGAGTTATTGGCGTTCTGATACGGCAGGAGCGTGTACGGATCAAACAAATCCCCGGTCAGCGAGTTTTTGACGCCGCCGAGCGTGAGGACTTTTACCATGTCCTCGATATTCTTTTTGGAATAGATGAAATCTTTGATATCCGGATGATCGGAGTCGAGCACGACCATTTTGGCGGCGCGGCGCGTGGTACCGCCCGACCGAATCGAGTTAGCCATACCATCGGCGGCTTTCATGAATGAAACCGGGCCGGAAGAATATCCGCCCTTAGAAAGCGGTTCTTTGGAGGATCGCAGGCGAGACAAGTTCGTGCCCGAGCCTGAACCGCCGCGGAAAATCCAGCCTTCGTCAGTTACCCATTTCAAGATCGACTGCATGTTGTCATCTACGGCCAGAATAAAGCAAGCCGAGCACTGCGGATGTTCATGGACACCGACATTGAACCAGACGGGACTGTTGAACGCGGCGTATTGGTTGATGAGCAGCCAAGTCAGGTCTTCGACGAAGCTTTCGGCATCAGCAGCAGACGCAAAATAGCCGTCTTTGATGCCCCAGCGGCCGATGGTCTTGGCCACGCGATCAATCATCTGCTTGGCGCTGTGCTCACGATCGGGAGTATCCATCCGGCCGCGGAAATATTTCGAAGCGACGATGTCGGTCGCGGTTTGAGTCCAGAAATTCGGAACTTCTACATTCTGCTGCTCGAAGACAACCTTGCCGCCAGCGCCGGTGATGCGGGCAGTCCGGGTCTCCCAGTCGATGCGATCATAGGGATGAACCTCCCCGAACAACCGCTTCCAGTGGAAGGCGGCGCGCTTGGTTGATTTGGGCTCGACCGGAAGTTGGGTTTGAGAAGAAGTTCCAGGCATGTTCGAATTGTATAACAATGGTTGGGCATGGAAAGTGTGGATAACTAAAATCCCGCCGAAGGCGGGATTTTAGTTATGTTCTCTCCCCTATTTATTCATCTTGCGCCGAATGAACGCCGGGATATCGAATTCGGAATCGTTCAGTGAATCGTCAACAAATTCTTTGACCGGCGGCTTTTGGGCCGGCTGGGGCTTTTCTTCGGCGGTGTTGAGCGTCGCCTGCATGTTCTTCTTTACCTTCTCATACAAATTCGAAGATTCTTCATGTTCAGTGTGAATGCCAAAGCCCGAAGCGGCAGCCGGCCGCAAGGTACCGGGCTGATTGTTGATGAAGCCGGTGGCGACGACGGTAATCTTCAGATCGCCTTTTTTGAGTTTGTCGTCCAGAACGGCGCCGAAGATAACTTTGGCGTCGGGGTCCACGTTGGCGGTGATGATGCGGGCAGCTTCGTTGATTTCGGCCATCGCCATATCCGGGCCGCCGGAAACATTGAACAGCACGCCTTTGGCGCCGTCAATCGAAACTTCCAGCAATGGAGAATTGATGGCCATTTTGGCGGCTTCCACCGCCCGGTCGTCGCCGGAAGCAACGCCGATACCCATCAGCGCCGAGCCGGAGTTGGACATGACGGCTTTCACATCGGCGAAGTCGAGATTGATGATACCCGGAATGGTA
>DASZRH010000009.1:0-4270 GCA_035549275.1 Minisyncoccota bacterium
TTGGCCGGGGCTCAACAGCTTTGATTCCCGAAGATTCTTAAGTTTCCGGTGCATCTTTTTGTGGAACGTATTCGTCATTCCGACCGCGCACACTACCACCGGCCCAGCCAAACACCCCACACCGACTTCATCCACAGCGCACACATAGCCGTAGCCGGCGCGAAATAAATCTTTCTCCAGGGTTTTAACGGGAAATTTCATCGAAGTAATTGATATACGGCGATACCAAACGCAACCGCAACATTCAAAGATTCCTTGCTGCCGCGCATGGGTATGGCGACGATCGCATCGGCGCGGGCCAGCATCCGCGGCGCCATCCCTTCCACCTCATTCCCTACGACTAATACAATGGGCCGACCCGGCGGCAATTTCAAATCAAAAAGATCTCGTGCTGTAGAAGTTTTTTCGAGAGCCACAATGTATGCGTTTTCTTTCGTTCGTAAGCGCTCCACGAGACGCCATGTCTGGGCGTGATATTCCCAGGGCACGGTTTCCTCTGCTCCCAAGGCAGTTTTGCTGATTTTTTCATGCGGCGGTTGGGGCGTAATTCCGCAAAGATATACTTTGGCGACGCCGGCCGCGTCGGCGGTGCGAAACATTGAGCCGACGTTCTCGCGGCTACGGATATTGTCCAAAACAACCCACATGGTTGACGGTTTCATACTGTGATATACTACAGGAAAATCAATAATTTTCCACTATGTTCAAAAACAAGTACTTCTCCGGGCTAGTGATGACGATCCTCGTCCTCCTGGCCGCATTTCTGGGGGTCGAAATCAACCACCTTCTCACCACGGTGGACACTGCTAACACAGTCTCATTCACCGGCGAGGGCAAAGTATCGGCCGCACCGGATATCGCCGTGATTTCGGCAAGCATCGTGACCCAATCGCCGAATTCCAAAACGGCCCAGGACGACAACAGCCGCAAATCCCAGAGCGTTACCGATTTTCTCAAGAAGCAAGGCATTGAAGACAAAGATATTCAAACTGCCGACTATAATATCTATCCCCAGTACGATTATTCGTCCGGCAGCCAGCCACGCATTACCGGCTACCAAGTGACCCAGAGCTACACGGTTAAAGTCCGCGATCTGACCAAGATCAGCGCGGTCTTGGACGGCCTCGTTACCGCCGGCGCCAATCAGGTAAACAATCTCGGATTGCAGATTGAAAATCCCGACGCACTCTTGTCGCAAGCCCGAGAAAAAGCAATGGAAGCCGCCAAAACCAAAGCCAATGAGCTCAAGGGCCAAGTCGGCATCCGCCTCGGCCGCATCGTGAACTTCGCCGAAAATACCGGCAACTATCCGGTCCCGATGTATGATGCCAGAGCCGCTTCCGGCGCCGGCTTAGGCGGTGGAGGTCCGACCATCTCGACTGGCCAAAATGAAGTTACCGTCAGCGTTACCCTCACATACCAGATCCGATAATAACAATGGCCCGCTTCGCGGGCCATTGTTATTGATGCGGCTCGTGAATCTCCAGGTTCCCGGGATGATTGGTGATAAATTCGTTGCGCGTGTGCATGAGTAAGTCTTTTACCGCGACGGGATTCGGAATTTCTTTAAAAGAAAACTTCGGATACGCGCCTGCCGTCTGCACGTCCAAATCTCCGAAATTAAGCAGCGTCGGGAAAAATCCTTCTACTCGCGTTGAAACATCCTCAATCTGGGTTAAACTCAATTCCGCCACTGTACGATTAAAAAACCCGTGCTGTTCGCTATCGATCACTCGATGATCGGTGATAATCCACGTATCCAGGAGATACATCGCAACCTGATAGAAGAACGAATACCACCAGATCAGAAAATACGCGATCAGCAGAACTCGGAATAGATCTTCCAAGCCCCACTGGGCAATCCAATCCCCCGCCAGCAGCCGGACGGCAATCGGCAAAATAGCAAAAAAGAAAAAGGCGATTCCCTGGGCAAGGAGCGTGAACCAGTGACGATAGGCCAGCAAAACAACATTCTCCCAGGAATGCTTGCCTTCGAACGTATACTGCGTGTTGGTGAAAATAGAAAAGAATTTCATGGCTATAACGCTTGGAATAATCGGGAAAACGCGTAACTCAAATCAATGCGCGCGGCAAATGCGACAAGCAGCCCGAATAAGATAACCGCGCCGACCAAGAATACCAATGCGATAATCCGCGGCCGGATGCCGATTCCAAAGCGCGTTAAATGATACACGAGAAAGAAAGACGGCACCCAATAGATCAGTGCGCCGAGAATCAGCAGAATCGTCAGAAACGGTATCGCGCTTAGATCAAGAAACGGAAATGCCATGTTGCATCTATCTTACCTGAAATCATAAAACGGCGCCACAGGCGCCGTTTTATGATTATCAACTTCACGTAGTTAACCAGCTCCATGCGTTTTCTGTCCGCGCATGACGGACTCCGATATCTGTGTCGGACCCACATGGGCCAAAGGCCCAATCGACATCATTTTTGTTGAAGGATAGAGGTTGGATGTGAAAAAGGAGAACCTTCTTCCCATCTTTCGCCTCCCACTTCTAATCCTTTCAGGATTCTTTTTCGAAAAAAAGAATAGAAAGGAGGTGATCCAAGACCAGCTTCCGCTAGCCTTGCCTTGTTACGACTTACTCCTTGTCACCGAGCCCACCGTGTCCCTACATAAAATATAGGTCTTCGGGTATTCCCGGCTCCCTTGAGTTGACGGGCAGTGAGTGCAAAATTCGAGAACGTATTCACCGCTGCGTTCTGATCAGCGATTACTAGCGATTCCAGCTTCAAGGAGGCAAGTTGCAGCCTCCTATCCGAACTGAGGATGCCTTTGATGGGATTAGCTCCGTCTCGCGACTTGGCGACCCATTGTAACATCCATTGTATCATGTGTGTAGCCCAAGGCATCAAAGGGCCACGCTGACTTGACGTCATCCCCACCTTCCTCTTTCTTACGAAAGCAGTTTCGTCTGACACGTATAACAGACGATAGGGGTTGCGCTCGTTAATCCACTTAAGGAAACCATTCACATGACGAGCTGACGACAGCCGTGCAGCACCTGTCCAGCACCCTCGAAGGCGACTCCGTTTCTGGAGCTTGCAGCTGGATTTCAAGCCTTGGTGAGGTTCCTCGCTTAGAGTCGAATTGAACCACATGATCCACCGCTTGTGCGAATTCCCGCCTATTTCTTTGAGTTTTAGCCTTGCGGCCGTACTTCCCAGGCGACAGACTTAACGCGTTAGCTTCGCCACTGGAAGGGTCGATGCTCCCAATAGCTAGTCTGTAACGTTTAGGGTGTGGACTACAAGGGTATCTAATCCTTTTTGATCCCCACACTTTCGCGATTGACCGTCAGCAGAGCACTAGCACACTGCTTTCGCTTTTGGTGTTCCGTGCAATATCAATGGATTTCACCCCTACACTGCACGTTCCGTGTGCCTCTTACCCGCTCGAGCCGTGCCGTTTCCCACGCGGTCTCACCGTTGAGCAGTGAGATTTAACATGAGACTAACACGACCGGATGCTCGCGCTTTACGCCCAGTAATTCCGGATAACGCTCGGGGTCCTCGTATTACCGCTGCTGCTGGCACGAGGTTAGCAACCCCTTATTCTCGTGGTACCGTCAAAGTTCTTCCCACGCAAAAGCAGTTTACAGGCCGAAGCCCTTCTTCCTGCACGCGGCGTCGCTCGATCAGACTTTCGTCCATTGTCGAATATTCTCGACTGCTGCCACCCGTAGGTGTACGAACCGTATCTCAGTTTCGTCGTTGAGGGTCGTGCTCTCACACCCCCTACCCGTCATAGCCTTGGTGGGCCGTTACCCCGCCAACAAGCTGATAGGACCTAGGTTCCTCTCTGGGCGTCTTGCGACTTTACTCTTGCGAGACTATCGGGAATTAGCCAATCTTTCGACTGGTTGTGCCCGACCCAAAGGCAGATACCAAGGTGTTACTAACTCGTTCGCCACTATGCAGCGTATTGCTACGCTGCACCGTTCGACTTGCATGCCTTATCCACGCCGCCAGCGTTCATCCTGAGCCAGAATCAAACTCTCTTAATAGATCTTCCGAAAAATCGGAAGAATCGAAATTCGCTGGTTAACTACATGAAATTGACAAAGTTCTGTCCGTGGCCCGACTTTGAAAAACCTGCGTTTTTCAATAGCAGAACCACGATTATTCCCTGCGAACACGGAACAATCGTGGTTATACTACGTGTCTGATTGTCGGACTACTTGAATGAATGGTACCTCCATTATACTCATCCCGCCCGCCCCGTCAAGGGGCGGGCGGTTGCCAA
>DASZRH010000010.1:0-4154 GCA_035549275.1 Minisyncoccota bacterium
CCCGCCAAAACTGCCGAACGAGACATCGGCAAGGATCGGAAGCGGTCAATCAAGCCGTGAGAAAGATCAGTTACGAGCCCGATTCCCGTCTGCATCGCTCCGAAAAGCACGGTTTGGACGAGGATGCCCGGCAGCAAATAATTAATATAGTCGCCGGAGCCGGTATTGATCGCCCCGCCGAAGACATATGTGAAAAGCAGCAAGAACATCACCGGCTGGATTGTTGAAAACACCAGCAGCTGCGGGACGCGCAGATACAGGAGCATATTGCGCTTGGTCATCAATCCGATATCGGAAATAGTTTGGGAGAGTGTCATGTTATTGCGTCGTATGGCCGGTTAATTTCATGAAAACATCATCCAGCGACGGGCGGCGCAGGACGATATCGCGGATTGCAAGGCCGGCCGCGTCGGCTTCGCGGACAACGTCGACCAATACGGCCGCGCCGCCGTCGATCGCCATGGTAATAATGCCGGTATCGGCTTCCGGGCGCGGTTCATCAGTGCCGAACGGGCGGAGAATGTCTGCAGCCCGATCAACTTCGGCGTGATCGGCCACGTGTACCTCCAAAATATCCCCGCCGACCTGGCGCTTGAGTTCATCGGCCGTGCCTTGAGCGATAATGCGGCCGTGGTCAATCACAAAAATTTTGTCGGCCAGCTGGTCGGCTTCTTCAAGGTATTGCGTCGTCAGCAGCACCGTTGTCCCCTGCTGGACCAAATCGCGGATAACATGCCACAGCGCGAAGCGGCTGCGCGGATCGAGGCCCGTCGTCGGTTCGTCGAGAAAAAGCACCGCCGGCTTGCTGACCAAACTGGCAGCAAGATCCAAACGGCGGCGCATGCCGCCGGAGTAGGTTTTGGCCGGTCGATCACCGGCGTCGGTCAAATCAAATTGCTCAAGCAAATCTTGCGCACGTTGGCGAGCGGCGGCGGAAGAAAAATGATACAGCCGGGCGAACATTTCAAGGTTTTCGCGGCCAGTCAGCATTTCATCGACAGCCGCATATTGGCCGGCCAATCCAATGATGCCGCGAAGCTGCTGGGCCTGCTGAACGGCGTTATAGCCGGCAACGACGATATGGCCGCTGTCGGGAGCAAGAAGCGTGGTTAAAATCCGGACCAGCGTCGTCTTGCCCGCGCCATTCGGGCCCAACAAAGCGGTTACGCCGCCACGCTTCACTTCCAAGCTGACGTTATCTAAAGCCCGGACGGTGCCGTAGGTCTTTACCGCATTATGAACGGCAATGATCGCATCTCCGCTGGCCGCGGGAATCGGAGTAATCTGAACGGCGCCACCGACCAGAATGTCGAGAATCTCATGGGTCTGCCAGCCGGCCGCGAATAAGGCCTGGATAATATCCTGATTGGACATGCCTCGGGTCCGAGCCTCATGAATGTAGGTAAACAGCGGATGATTGCTCATGGAATGAAAAATATCCTAGAGTATAGGATATTTTCCTTTGAAATGCAACGGAAGCTACTGGCTGACTTTAACCTGAATGAGACAGCGGGTTTTGAGCCAGTCGCCGGTGCTTGAATCGCGCGGCGAAGTGAGGTGGTCTTGGACGGCTTGGTTGAAGCGGGTGCAAATCTCGATTTTGCGATCGGAGCCGTCCGGCATCCGAACGCGCTCCGCGCGTTCGATAGCCCGATCCACCTCGTCGCGGAAATCTTGATTCAGCTGCTGGATCATCTGCACGCGTTTGCTTGCCGACGCCGCCGCGGGCGTGCGCGACGCCGAAGCGGTTACCGTCAGCACGGTCGCCGTCGGAGCCGCAGTTCGGACCGGCGTCGGCGCGGGGCTTGCCGCCGCGGCACGGAGAGCTTCCAATTCGCGCAAGCGCCGCTGGGCCAGGTCTTCGTGGAGCTTTATCTTTTGTTCATCGCTCAAGGTCAAATCCAGGCGAACCTGTTCGCTGACACGCTTGAGCGGATAAAGGACATTGTCGGTCGGGACATCAGCGTTGTCAGCCAGCGCCGCCAGGCCGCCCGTACCGATAACAACCACGAACAGCGCCACAAATGCGTAACGCCAATAGCGGGCATGAGCCATCATCCGCGCCGTTGAATTGCCGTTCATGGTTCGGACGGACTTCAAAAATGACTCGCGCGCGGAATCGAGGAATTCTTTTTCGGGCTGAAGGGCGCGATGAACGCGACTCTTCAAATGCCACTGCCGGATGGTGTCCTTAAAACCCTGAATCATAAATTTTAGCTATTTTTTTCTTTAAGCGATGGATCATAACGCGCAAATTGGCTTCGGATTTGCCGGTCATAACCGCCAAATCCGCATATGAAACATCCGCGATAAAATATGAATGGAACAGCTCCCGCTCCTCTTCGGGAAGCTCATCGGCTATCGCCAGCACACGCTGCATCTCGGCATTGGTCTGGACTTGTTCATTGGGATCAACGACATCAAAGCCGGTTTCCTGCATGACTTCCAGCGACTGGACAGGTTTCTTTTGTCGAAAAGAATCAATCAGCAAATTGCGGGCAATCTGCCAAAACCAGGAACTGAAATTCCCGATTTCAGCATTGAATTGGGCAATGTTTTGAAGCATCTTCGCAAATGCCTCTTGGACCAGGTCTTGAGCGATCTCTTTCTGGTTCGTGCGAGATAGGAAGTAGCGGTAAAACGGAGTTGCAAATCGGTCAAAGATGGCCGCTCCCGCCTTCTCGTCGCCTTTCTGAAGGCGTTTTGCCAGGGCATTTATAGTTGCTGATTCAGACATGGATACGATAAAAAGCCAGGTTTGTTACGGGAAATCGACCGGAATTAAGGGTTGTAATATACCATTTTTCGGGCCGTATTGAAAGGGGTCGGGTCGAATTCAGTTCTTTCGAAGATAAACCAATTAATTCACCTTTCATGTTTAAAACAAAAGTTCTGCTGGTCAGCGCGGCGGCGCTTGCGCTCATCCCATTCGCGACGTTCGCCCAAGGGACAGATGCTTCAATGCATGCCCATGTCGGCGGGCGGTTCGGCTATTTCCGCCACGGAATTGCTCGCGGTATTCACGGCTTGAAGAATGCCGTCGTTGGTACTGTTAGTGCAATAAACGGCAACGGTTCTTTCACGGTTACCAAAAAAGACGGCTCGGCCGTTACCGTAACGACTGATGCCTCCACGAAAGTAAATGATCACGGCGCGACGGCCAGCGCCAGCGCGATTACCGTCAATGACAAAGTCGTCGCCGGGGGTACCTGGAATGATGCCAAGACCAGTCTGGCTGCCTTGCGAGTCCGGATTGTAGACAACATCGTCAGTCCGGTCGCGGATTTCTGGAAGAATCTGTTTGCGGCGCATGCCGTCGCTGGCACCATTACGGCAGTCAACGGCAACGTAATCACAATCACCAGCAAGGATAACGCGATCTTCACGAGCGATCTCACGAACGCAAAGCTGGTAAAGCGAAACGGATTGGATAACGCTTCGATCGCTGACTTCAAAGTCAACGATAAAGTCGAAGTTCTCGGTACGGTCAGCGGCAGCGTCGTAACCGCCCAGGTGGCACACGATCTGACGAACTAAGCAAGACAAACAGAGCAGATAACAACACGGACTCCTTCGAGTCCGTTTTGTTATCTGCTGACCCCCTGGTTTTTATCTCAAAAAGGTGATAAACTAGCTCGCAGAGCAGTATACATGGGGATCATGGTGAAGGAGTTATCACAGCGCTCTGTGGCAGCGCGGTCACGGGTGCGAATCCCGTTGATCCCCCTTTAATTGAAGTTAACCTTTACGGTTGCAAGATATCCTCGGTGCGGCCGTTAACAGAGACAACAACACTGTTGAAGCCCGGAAATTGTTTGAGAGTATTGGTGATTTCCGAGCGGATGGCGCCGACGCGGCAGGAGCCGGCCACGCCCGCGTCCAAGTTCTCGTCAAAGTCCGCGTACACGGTCTGCCCTTTCAAGGTAACACTTTTTACGGTTACATTGTCCGGAATCACGTCTTGAGCTCCTTTTTTCTTTTCGGCCGAAGTCGGGCCTTTGAGCAGTTCAACGACGCTCATAAAGCCGGGCGAGGTGGTCTGATAAATGTCCCGCGGGAAGAGCGTTGTAGTAGTGCAATCATCAGAAGTCACATACGCCACATACACAGTTCGCGTGCTGGTCGATTTCAAGCGCACATCCACCGACGCATAC
>DASZRH010000011.1:0-9006 GCA_035549275.1 Minisyncoccota bacterium
GCCGGCCAGCGCAAATTGTATGATCTGATCTGGAAGCGCACTCTCGCCTGCCAAATGCAGGCTGCAGTCCTCGACCAAACTGCCGTGGACATCGGCGCGGGTAAAAAATACACCTTCCGCGCCAACGGCCAAGTCGTAAAATTCGACGGCTTCATCCGCGTCTACACGGAGACTCGCGATGAAGGCGACCAGAGCGACGCCGAAGAATACGAAGACGGCCAGCTCCCGGAATTAAAACCCGAAGAACTTCTGAAATTCTTGGAACTCTTGAAAGATCAGCACTTCACCGAACCCCCGGCCCGCTACACCGACGCCACGCTCGTCAAAACGCTCGAAGCCGCCGGTGTCGGCCGCCCATCCACCTACGCACCCACGCTCGCCACCATCCAAGACCGTGGCTATGTTGAGAAGATAGAGAAGAAATACCAGCCGACGGAAATCGGCTTCCTGGTGAACGACATGCTTGTCGAACATTTTCCCGAAGTCATTGATATTAACTTCACATCCCATATCGAAGAAGAATTCGATGAAATCGCCGAAGGCAAGATCGCCTGGGTACCCGTCATCCGCGAGTTCTATGAACCGTTCAGCAAGAATCTGGCCGAAAAAGTCGAAAGCGTCGAGAAATTAACAGAAGTTTCCGACATCCCCTGCACGCATTGCGGCAAGATGATGATTATAAAGTTCGGACGGTTTGGGAAATTCCTCGTCTGCCCCGACGATCCCAAAATCACCCAGCCTTTGCCCGAAGAAGCCGCGAAAATCAAAGAGCTGGAAGAAAAGACCAAAGACGAACGCTGCCCGATCTGCGGCAAGCCGATGGCCGTCAAACGCGGCCGCTTCGGCTACTTCCTCGGCTGCGTTGATTACCCGACCTGCAAAGGTATCCGAAAGATTTTCAACAAGACCGGCTTTAAATGCCCCAACTGCCAGGTCGGCGACATTGTCGAAAAGAAATCCCGCGGCCGCGGCAAACCCTTCTATGCCTGTTCCCGCTGGCCCGATTGCAATTTCATCATGAGTCTCAAACCCGAAAGCGAGGCCCAGCTTCAGGAAGCCCTCGAAAAGTGGAAAGCGAACCCGCCCAAGCCCCGCGGCGCCAAGAAATACCCCAAGAAAAAAGACGCCGACGTACCGGACACTGCGCCCGAACAGTCCCCTTCAGAAACCGCATAAAACTCCTAGCTCTTAGTCGATGATCGACTTGGCGATTTTGTTGAGATGCTGCAAGTCGGCGAATTTAATGATTATTTTGCCGCCGGCGGACGCGGCACCTTGAATTTGGACATGCGTGTCGAGCGTTTCGGCAAGATTTTTCTCAAGCTCGATATAGCGAGAGTCCTGGCGGCGGACGCGGCGCGTGCCGCTGGTCTGGGAGCCGGTGCTTTCGACTTCTTTGGTCGTAACCTTGCCGTTCAAAATCTGTTCATACATCGTCCGCTGTTTGGCGGGATCGGAAAACGCCAAAAGAGCGCGGGCATGGCTGAACGCGATCTTGCCTTCGCGAAGCGAAGCGCGCATATCTTCGGGCAAATTAACCAATCGGATCGTGTTGGAAACGGCCTCGCGGGACTTGTTGACCTTCTCGGCGATTTCCCGGTGCGTCAAGCCGAATTCTTTCTGGAGTTTCAAATATGCTTCGGCTTCTTCAAGCGGGTTCAGGTCCTCACGCTGGATGTTTTCAATGAGGGCAACTTCCAGCCGTTCGCGGTCTTTTTTGAAATCATCGCGAATGATGACGGGGACGTGCGGCAGACCGGCCATTTTGGCGGCACGCAACCGGCGTTCGCCGGCAATGAGCTGATAGGAGACGTCCAGGCCGCGATTACTCGAAACTTCGACTTTGGAAACCAACAGCGGCTGAAGAACGCCATACTTGCGGATTGAACCGGACAGTTCTTTGAGCGCTTCCTGATCGAAGTCGCGGCGTGGCTGGTCAGGGTTGGTTGCAATTTTGGCGACTTCAACGTAGAAGACGTTTTCTTTGGCGGCCGCCGGCGGCTGCATTTGCGTCCCGGCCGGAATCAAAGAACCGAGTCCCTTGCCGAGTCCGAATAGTTTTTTGCCGTTGATGCTCATGGTGTTAATTCAAATGAATGCCGTGGTGGCTATAATTAATAACTTCTTCCGCTAGCTGGCGATACGCGCGCGCGGCTTTGGAATTGGGATCGAATTGGAGGATCGTTTTGCCGAAACTTGGCGCTTCCGCGAGGGAAATCGTACGCGGAATGACGGCGTTGAAAATCCGGCCCGGAAAATTCTTGTGAACTTCATTCATCACCTGATTGGCCAGCTGATTCCTCTTATCATACATTGTAAGCACTACGCCTAGGACTTGCAAATCCGGATTCAGCCCTTGGCGAACCAGCTCGATAGTATTGAGCAGCTGGCCAAGGCCTTCCAAGGCATAATATTCGCATTGGACTGGGATAATCACCTGCTCGCCCGCGGCCAACGCATTGACGGTCAGCAGGCCGAGCGACGGCGGGCAATCAATGAGAATGAAGTCGTAGTTCATGCGGAGATTGTCGAGCACGCGCTTGAGCCGGAGTTCCCGCTCCTCCATCGAGACCAGTTCGACGTTCGCACCGGCCAAGCTTTGAGAAGCCGGCAAGACGTCGAAGCCGAAGATCGCCGTTTTCTTAAGGGCCGGAACGGGGTTCTGGTCGCTGACGATCGAATGGTAGACCGAAGGATGGTCTTCGTCCACTTGAATCCCGATGCCGGTCGTGGCGTTAGCCTGGGGATCCATATCCACGACCAGGACATATTTACCCATTGCCGCCAAAAACGCGGCCAAATTCAAGGTCGTGGTAGTCTTGCCGACGCCTCCTTTTGCATTGCAAACGGTGATGATACGCGCCATCGAGTGGAATGTTATCTATCTCCAGTGTATACGTTCTAAAAAATTTTTCAATTGATAACCGGTTGAAAAGAAGGCCCGAAAATGGTAGGATTGTGGATAGAAGCCCAGGTGGCGGAATTGGTTTACGCGCGCGACTCAAAATCGCGTGACCTCACGGTCGTGTGGGTTCGAGTCCCACCCTGGGCACCAGACGTGACCGGTTGCTGGTCCAAGAGTGCACAAATCGGTAGAAGCGGCTCAACACAACGTTTTTTCCGGCAACGCTCAAGTTTGTGGACAACATTTGAACCAAAGAGCGACGCTCTTCGAGATTTGCCACCGCATAGTGTTAAGTCTATGTTTTTGGCATTATAAAAAACTTAGGATTTAATCCACATCTGTATCAAATTATTCCCAAGAAAAATAAATATAATTTTAAACAAGAGACCGCATACCACGTCAGACTCTCGAAGGATGTGCAGAAATTCCTTGAATTAGTGCAATAGCTCCAAACACAATGACCAAACTATCGCAAACAGAAAAAAATGAGATAAATAAATTTCTAGAGACTCAAAGACCTTTGAGCAAGGAGGTCGCGCGTCATTTTATTGAAATTGGAAAAATACTGGGTATAACCACCAAGAAGCTTGAAGAACTTTCTTTTAGCGGAGCAATCATCGGGTACATGAAATATCTTGAAAAACACCCTAAAAAAGAATTAAATATTCCAGCTTATCTATCCTGGTGGATGAGACACGTTATCTATTTAGGAATCGTTAAAAAGACTCTCACCGAAGCGAAGAAGAATCCCAACAAAGCAGAAAAGGCTTTTATGCTACTACTTGAGCAGGAATAGAAACAATACTCCCACAAGAATTCGGTACCAGCCGAAGCCGGTGAGTTTGCGATGGGAGGCATAGCGAAGAAACCATTTGGCGACCAGAAGGGCCGATAGAAAAGCAGCAATGCCGCCTGCAGCTAGCAAGCCTAAGTTCGAACCTGTAAGGATGGTGTAGTTTTTGTAGACATCGTAGCCCGTTGCCGCGAACATCGTCGGAATTGCGAGCAAAAAAGAAAATTCGACGATTGCTGCCCGGGAAATGCCGGCTAGCGAACCCGCGATGATGGTCGCGGCCGAGCGGGAAACGCCGGGAATGAAGGCGAGCGTCTGGGCCACGCCCACCAGAAATGCGTTCTTACCGGTTATCTCGCCGCTCTGTCGGATCGGATACGCCCGTTCGAAAAGAATAATCAAAATACCGCCGCCGATCAGCGTCCAGATGACGAGATGGTAATCGTCGAGGATGTTTTTGACCATCGGATATACCAAGGCACCGATGATCGCCGTCGGTACAAATGCCCAGAAGAGGTGCTTGATCATCGCCAAACCCGACCAGATGCGCTTCCAAAACAAAATCACAACGGCCAGAATCGCCGCGCTTTGAATAACAATCTCGAACGTTTTTAAAAAATCAGTAGCCGTGAGGCCCAGCAAGTTCGAAACGGCAATGAGGTGGCCGGTCGAGGAAACAGGAATAAATTCGGTTACGCCTTCGACTAGTCCGAGAAATACCGCCTGAAAAATAGTCATCTCCCCATTATCCCCTAAAACCCGAAAAAACGAAAGCTATTTCTTGGCTGGAGCTTCCTGGATGAACTGCTCAAGCTCCATGAGCTTGAGCAGTTCATCGGGCCGGGATGGTCCGACTCGGAGAATCTTGGGTTTGTCGGTCGAGCAATCGATGATCACCGACGGATTGGACGGCGGTAGAATGCCTGCATCAATGACCAGATCCGGCCGCTGCATGCCCGGCGCGCTGAACACGCGGATAACTTTGTTGATGTCCCCGGTCGCTTCATCGCCGGAAAGATTGGCCGACGTGGCGACGAGCGGATAGCCGAACGAGCCTAGAAGCGCGTCGGTAAACGGATGATCCGCAATGCGGATGCCGACGCTTGGCAGGCCGGTCGTAACTACGGGCGGGATAATATCGCGCTTGGGCAACACAAGAGTAAATTTGCCGGGCCAGAACCGTTCAGCCAGCCGGCGATGCATATCGTTCAGATAGGCCAGTTCCTCAACCCATTTGAGATTTCGAGCTAGGATCGGCAGAGGCTTGGAGCTTCGCTGTTTGATTTGAAAAATTCGGCGAACAGAAAGCTCATCCAATGCGTTACAACCGATGCCATACACGGTGTCGGTGGGATAGATAACGGTGCCGCCTTGGGTCAGGATACTGACTGCTTCCTGGATTGCGGCGGTATAGTCCTTGGTGAGATCAATCTGAATGATACGCATAGAGAAACGATATCAGAACCAAACGGCCCCGCAAAGCGGGGCCGTTTGGTTTAGGCGGCCGGCTGTTCAGACGGAGCTTCCGGCGCCGATGCGGCGGCGGGAGCAGGAGCGGCTTTCTTGGACGCGCGAGCTTTCCAGCTCTGCTTCTTGGGAGCCGTGATAATATTCTTGGTTACCAGCAGGTTGTTGACGGTCGGCGAGGCCTGGACACCCTTTTCAAGCCAGTAGGCGATGCGATCTTTCTTGGCTTTGAGTTCTTTTTTGTGCGGATCATACGAGCCGAGCAACTCCAAAAATTCCCCTTTCGGTTTCTTGGTGTGTTCGGTTACGACAATACGGAAATATGCCTGTCCGCGCTTGCCGATTCGTTGTAGTCGCATAACTAACATAGCGTAATATAGGATACCAAATATTTACTTTTTGCGCAAGGGTTCCATGATTCTACCAGCCCTTCTTCTGGAGCGCCGCGTCAGCGGCGTTTTGTTGCGCTTCTTGTTTGGATTGTCCTTCCCCTTCGGCAACTAACTCCGTGCCCAAATACACGCCCACCTTGAAATTGCGGGCATGATCCGGTCCCCACTCATCGATCACCTCATAGTTCGGGGTAATACCGACCCGCTCCTGGGCTTCTTCCTGAAATCGGCTTTTGGCGTCGCGATACAAACGCTTTTCGATAATGCGCGGCAACTCAGTTAGGATGAATTTTTTGATGAACGTATCGGCGGCCGCGTACCCCTGATCCAAGTAAATCGCCCCAATCACGGCCTCCATGGCGTTTGCCAGAATATATTGCCGCGCCCGGCCGGTGTCCTTGGCTTCACCGCGCGACAATAACATAAAATCGTTCAAATCGAATTGGGCCGAAATTTGGGCCAGCATAACGGCATTGACGAGCGCCGCGCGCCAGTTGGTTAATTCCCCTTCGGGATTGGGATAATTATTGTACAGATATTCGGTCACAACCAGTTCCAACACGGCATCGCCGAGGAATTCCAAGCGTTCGTTATGATCTAAACGCCACGACGGGTTTTCATTCAAATATGACCGATGGGTCAGCGCCTGGAGCAATACGTCCTTGTTTTTAAACGTTACCTCGATTTTTGTTTCTAAACGTGAGATGTCCATAAATCCGTTTGGCAATGGCTCGCGGAACCGCATAAAATTCCTGCTGGAATTTTGCTCTACCTCGGCTACCCGCCTCCGGACGTTCCGCTTGGCCATTGCCAAACGGATTTATCAGCGATGGTAGAAGTTAAGCTTTGCTTTCGGAAGTGTTCTCGGATTTCTCGCCGCGCTTAGGCGCATCATCCTTGCCCGGCTCGCCGATTTCGCGATACACGGTACCCAGAACGCCGTTCACGAATTTCCCGGAAGAATCGCCGCCAAACGATTTGGCGAGTTCAATGGCTTCGTTGATGGCCACTTTCGGCGGGACTTCGTCCCGGTTGCCGAACAGCAGTTCATAGAGTCCTAAACGCAAAACATTGCGATCTACGATCGCAATCTGGTCGAGCGGCCACTGGGGCGCCGCTTTTTCGATAATTTTGTCGAGTTCCGAGACGTGTGAGATCACGCCTTTGATCAGATCAATGATGAATGTCGGGTCTTCAAGGCCAGCCGCGAATTCTTTGATGTTTCGCTCCATAATATCAGCCAGGAGGGAGTTGTTTTTCCCCTTGAAATCCCACTCATAGAGAGATTGCATTGCAACTGATCGGGATAGGTGCCGTGAAGCCATTGAGAATTAACTACGCTTGCTGCTGCATGCGCTTTTCGCGCTTCGCCAGCTGTTTGGCGATGACATTGACTACTTCTTTGCCTTTGTAGTATCCGCAGAATTTGCAGACCTGATGGGGCATGGTCATTTTACCACAATGGGAGCATTTGGTAAGCGATTTAGCCTTCAAAGCCAAATGGCTGCGTCGTCGCAGCTGCTTGCCTTTCGCCATATGGTGTCGTGGTACCGCCATGTATCGTGTGTAGCTTACAAGTATCAGTGGTCAGAACGCGCTGACAATTGATACTTGGAAACTGGAATATATCCTACCATATATTTAATTCTTTTGCAAACATCTGAATGGCCGCAAAGTTTTCCACAATTGCGCGTTTGCGGACGGTTGCTACAATGAGTTGTACAACCTAACGCAGGCACTGGTTAATCCAATGAATCCTGCACCATATTTCTCATGTCGAAATTCGTCCATCTTCATACGCATTCGTACTACTCGCTCCTCGATGGACTTTCAAAAATCAAAGACATGGTCGCGCTCGCCAAAGAGCACGGCCAGGAAGCGATCGGCCTCACCGATCACGGCGTCATGTACGGCGCGATCGAGTTCTACTCCCAATGCGTCAAACAGGGCGTCAAACCGATCATCGGCTGCGAAGTCTACGTTGCCAACCGTTCCCGGCTCCAGAAAGAATCCGGGATTGATAACAAACGATACCACCTGACCCTGCTGGCCAAAGACAACACGGGCTATCAGAATCTCATCAAGCTCACCACTGCCGCGCACCTGGAGGGCTACTACTACAAACCCCGCGTGGACAAAGAACTCCTCCGCCAGCATGCGGAGGGTTTGATTTGCTTTTCCGGCTGCCCGGCCAGCGAAGTCGGCCGGGCAATCCAATCCGGCGATCTCGAAAAAGCTGAAGCAATCGTCAAAGAACATCAGGAAATCTTCGGGCCCGAAAACTACTACATGGAAATCATGTACCACCCGGATATGGACTGGTACCCGCAATGGAAAGAAGGCGTTCTGCACCTTGCCCAAAAACTCAACATTCCAATCGTCGCCACCCAGGATTCCCATTACTTGCGGCCCGAAGACGCATACGCCCACAAGACCCTAGTCGCCATCTCGACGCAAACCGACGTCAATGAAACGGGCATCTTTGCCGGCAACGGCGAATATCATTTTCTCTCGTCCGAAGAAGCGATCGAGCGGTTCAAAGATATTCCCAATGCGGTTTCCAACACGCTCCTGGTTGCCGAGCGCTGTAAAGTCGATCTCACGCTCGGAAAATTCATCTTTCCCGATTTTGCTCTGGAACCCGGCAAGACTGCCGACCAGATGCTCGATGAATTGACGGCGCGCGGCGCCGTCGAAAAAGGCCTGAACGTTGATCCGGAAATCGAACCACGCCGATTGTATGAATTGGATATCATCAAAACCAAAGGCTATGCGCCGTACTTTCTGGTCGTTGCCGACTTGTTGCGCTTTGCCCGCGAACAGAAAATATATACCACGGTCCGCGGTTCGGCCGCCGGCTCGCTCGTCGCATATCTTTCAGGCATCACAAACGTAAATCCGATCGAATTCCAGCTCCCGTTCGAGCGGTTCTTGAATCCGTATCGCCCCTCGGCGCCGGATATTGATATGGATTTCGCCGACAATCGCCGGGCCGAAGTGATTGAATATGCCAAAAAGAAATATGGCGAGGACAAAGTCGCCCAAATCGGCACATTCGGTACCATGATGGCGCGGGGCGCCGTCAGAGACGTCGCCCGCGCGCTTGGCAAACCGTATGATGCCGGCGATCGTATCGCCAAAATGATTCCCATGGGCTCCCAAGGATTTCCCATGACCATTGAGAAAGCATTCGAATTAGTGCCGGAACTCAAAGACATCTATGCTCGCGATCCGGAAGCTCGCCAGATTCTCGACATCGCCAAAAAACTGGAAGGCACGGTTCGCCACGTGTCCGTTCACGCCGCCGGCATCGTAATTGCGCCGCGGCCGCTGACTGAATACGTGCCGGTGCAATTCGACCCCAAAGGCGAGGACAACAAAATCACGCAATATGACATGTACACGGTCGGCGAAGACGGCGTCGGCTTGCTGAAACTCGACGTCCTGGG
>DASZRH010000012.1:0-20299 GCA_035549275.1 Minisyncoccota bacterium
AGATCGGCTGACGAATCACTCTGCATCTAGCCGGAATGATGACCGCCTGGCCACCTTTGCTCTCACGCATATCCGCCAACCCTGATCAGTACACTCGCCTGCTCATTATATCACGTCTTTTCAGGGTTGGCAATTGCCGGCCAAGGTATAGCCCGCCGCCTCGGCGGCGGCGGCCGTATCAAACCAGCGCTGGTTTTCGGTTTTAATACGCTTGGCGCCCGAACACCAGGCGTAATGATAGACCTTGGAGTCGGAGCTTTTGGAAACCACGACGCGCGGGTCCTTGGGGACCGCCGAGGCGGCGGGTTTGTTTGAGCTTATTGCTCCCTTTCCGGCTCCAGGCGAAGCCAAAACCCCTGAATTGGCCTGGAATACTTCCCTGCTCGGATCGAAGGTTATATCAGGCTTCCGGCCAGCTGAAATTCGGCCTAGGTTATAGGCAATTCCAGCAATCAGGAGCATACAGAGGGCGATATACAGGTGGTATTGATGATCCTTGACCCAGTTGATAATTCTTGCTATCATATCAGGAGTTGTAGCGTATGGTGTCGGGCAGGGCGTTTCAGTCTGGTACTGACTCGTCGGGTCCCATGCTATCGGACCTATGGCGCATACAAAAGCCATAGGAACTACTAAAAATGGCCGCGATTCGCAACCGAAATATCTCGGCGTGAAACTCTATGACGGGCAGGTCGCTCTCGTCGGCAACATTATCGTTCGCCAACGAGGAACGAAATTCCTTCCCGGCACGGGAGTACGCCTCGGTTCTGATTATACCATTTATGCCGTTGTCCCGGGTAGAGTGAAATTCACAACCACCCGTAAAACCGGCTTCAATGGCGAACGTCGGATCGCGAAAGTGGTCAGCGTAGTTCCTAACTAAAACCCCTTCGATGCATCGAAGGGGTTTTAGTTACTGGGCAATGACCGTAAGTTTGACGTTTGTCTGCGCCGAGTCGGAGAGATTTACATGGATACTATGCTTGCCGGCATGTTTGATATGTTCGCCGTGCTCGCTAAAGTCAATCATGTTCTTCTCGATGTGGAAGCCGGTTTTTTGAGAAAGAAGTTTGGCGACTTCTTCTTTGGTGACCGAAGAAAAGAGCGTGCCATTCGGACTGGCTTTTTTGGAAATCTCAAGAGTAGTATTTTTAAGTGCGGCCAGCGCGGCATTGGCTTGGGCAGTTTCTTTCTCCGCTGCTGCCTGCTGCTGGACTTGCAAAGCCTGCGCTTCTTTCTCCGCTCCCGCGCTGGCCGGCTTGGCCAGATTACGCGGAAAAAGAAAGTTGCGGGCGTGGCCGTCGGAGACATTCTTAATCTCGCCTATTTTCCCGAAACCCTTGATATTTTGAAGTAAAATAACCTTCATTAGCGGAGAGCGTCGAGGGCTCGTTTGAGTTGCGGGTCTTTGTCCGGATCGCCGACGATGAAGTTTTTCTTCTGATCATCGGTCAACTCGACTTTGATGTCAGGTTCAATGCCTTGGGCGGAGATGTTGACCCCGCCGGGCGTGTACCATTTGGCGATGGTGACTTTGAGGGACGCACCGTTATCGAGGTTTTCAAGTTCTTGAACAGAGCCTTTGCCGAATGTTTTTTCGCCGATGAGGCGAATATGCTGATCGTCGTGCAGCGCACCGGCTAAAATTTCCGAAGCCGACGCCGAGCCGCCGTTTACCAGCATTACGGTCGGATATTTTTTGAGCTGGCTCTTGCCGTCGGCTTTAAAGTCATTGCGGGTCCCGTTGCCAAACACTTCGCTGACTACGAGCTGGCCGTTGTCTACAAACCAGCCGGCGAGATTGATAGCGGAATCAAGCAATCCGCCCGGGTTGCCGCGTACGTCAACAATGAGTCCATCGGCATTTGATTTTAAGATTTCGTCGGCGGCCGCTTTGAATTCAGAATCGATGTTTTCACTGAAAGAATAGAGTTGCATGTACGCGATATGCTTGCCGTTGTAGTCAATCATCTTCCAGTCTACGGCCGGGACTTTGATCGCGTCCCGGGTAATGCTTACGTCGTGGGATTTGCCGTCGGCGGAGAGAATCGTCAGGGTGACCTTGGTGCCGATTTTACCGCGGATGGTGTTGACGGCTTCGTCCACGGCCATGCCGGCCGTGTCCTTGCCGTCTACTTTGACGATCTTGTCGCCGGTAACGATGCCGGCTTTCTGGGCCGGGCTGTCTTTGATCGGTGCAACGACAACCAAGACGCCGTCTTTCTCGTCTAGTTCAATGCCGACGCCGCCGAAGGACCCGGAAATCTGTTCCTGGAATTTCTGGCTTGTCTCGGGTTCAAAGAATACGGTATAAGGATCGCCGAGCGAATTAACCATACCAGTGATGGCGCCGTAAACCATTTTTTGCAAGTCGAGCTTGGATTTATCAACGTACTTGCTTTGCAGGATGTCCCAGGCCTTCCAAAATTCGCTGAAGTCGACGTTTTGGACGTTGTCAGCGTCCTGATTGATCAAGGCCTGAACGCTGGCCGCTTTTGATTGATGAAATTGCGAAAACTCAAAGCCGCTGCCAAAGCCGATGATCAACGATGCAATGATTATGATGGGGAGAAATTTTTTCATGAGACGTGAGTAAAACGCCGGGTGCCGTATTTGCGGAAATAGCGGATCGCGTCTTTGATGTGCTGGCGGGTTTGGCGGTTGACGAAAACGTCAAAGATACCGACGCGGCCGCGCGATTCCCGATGATGATAATGGAACATCTGCGCTTCGGGAATATACATGACGGCGTATCCATTGTCCCAGAATCGGCGCGGCCAGTCAACGTCGCTTAAATACAAAAACATGCTTTCATCCAGCGGTCCGACTTTTTTTGCGGCAGACATGGTAATCATGAAGGCCGAGCCGGAGAGCCAGTCGGCGGGAGTCGGATGGGTAAGGTCCTGATCGTTCATGAAAAAATCGTTCATCGATTTTTTCATGAACGGCAAAAGGCCGAGCGGCGTTCGGCGGGACAAAATAGTAAGCGGCGTTACATAGCGGAAACAGGACGGCTGCGGTGTGCCGTCAAAATTCAAAAGTTGTGGCCCGACCATACCCGCATCGGGGTGGTCTGCCAGGTATTTGTGGAGAATTTCAAAGCTGTTCGCCATGGGAATGATATCCGAGTTCATGACGAAGCAGGTATCGCTGCCGCAGGCGGCGATACCTGCGTTCACCCCTTTTGTATAGCCGATATTTTCGGCGAATGGCAGGTACCGTACGCTTGGAAATTCCTCGACAACCACGGCCCGAGTTCGAGGACCGGCCGCTACGTCTACAACCAAAACTTCATGAGCGAAACTTGGCGTAATCGCCCGCTGGATTGATTTCAAGCATAATCGCAGAAGTTCCGGCTTTTGATAGTTGACGATAATGATCGAGAGCATGGCTAGTTCAGAATCGTCTGGAAAAGCGATTTAATCTGATCGAAATTTCCGCCTTTCGGAGTCAGGATGTAAATGCCGTTTGCATCCTTGCCTTGATCCACGAGGTTGTCGGTTGAAATAATATATTTCTTCATGGCCGCGAAGTCGGCGGTTTTGGCGAGAGTAACGAAGTTCTTGATATCAAATACGCCGACATCAGTGCGAATGTTGCTGCGAATGGTATTAAAGACGGAAATCGTCTTGAGCGGATCGCTGAAGAAATTCAAGGACAAAAGTTTGTCTTTGAGGGCGAACATGACCTGCTGCTGCCGGCGGGACCGGTCGAAGTCGGTGGAAGAATAGCGCGACCGGGCATAGTAGAGCGCGTTTTGGCCGTCCAAATGATTCGGTCCCGCCGGCAGCGAGAACGGATACCCCCATTGCTTGGGTTCACTGAATGGCTGATCCAGGGTTACGTCAATGCCGCCGACCGAGTCAATGATATCTTTGAACGACGAGAAGCTGAAGATCACGACATTATCGATGTACACGCCGGTAATTTGGGAAATCTTGTCTTTGATGAATTGAAGGGAATTATTCGAATGGCTTAGCCCGTATTCGTAAGCCTCGTTCAGTTTGTTGTCATTGTCGCCGTGAGTCCACACAAGCAAGTCACGCGGAATGGAGATGAGCGATGATTTGTGGGTTTTTTTGTCGTAGCTTAGCACTTGAATCGAATCGGTCAGAAGCGCTCCCCCGTCGGCGGCGTCCGGATCGTCTTCACCGCGCATGCCGAGAATCAAGACATCCAATCGGTCGTCTTCTTTTTCCGGCATGACATAATCGCGGCTCTTGGCGACGGGTAGTTTATGAGGATCGGTATTTTCCGTTTCATTTCCAAACAGTTGTCCGATACTGATGCTGTGGGAGCTGGTAATCAAGAGATTGCCGATAATGACGGCTACGAAGATGCCTAAAATCAAATAGCCCACGGGTGGGATGGAAAAACGTCGGAACCATGGTTTTTTTGCCTGCAGGGGCATGCCGGGTGAAAACGGCGGGATTGAAGCCATAAGGAATTAAACGAAAAACCGGTGAATATCCTGACTGGATGCGCGCGCGGACTTCATGATCTGCCGTCGCTTGCGAAGCATGCGAGGGATCCCTTTGATGAAGTGTGGAAGTTCTTGGAAAACGCCCGGTTCAAACAGTAATGTATATCCGAACACGGCAATTTCTCGGGCGACAATATACGGCGCGTCCTTCAGAATATTCATTATATAATCATTTTTGATTCGTGTCCATCGAGTATTGCGCCACTCAAGCCGGCGCTTTTCAATGGGAATGCGTCGGCGAACATCGAGGCGTCGAACCGAGCTGACAAGCCCTCTGGCGTGGCTTTTGGTGGTTTGGCGATCATGCCAGGCAATGATTCGAGGATCATACACTTGTTTCCAGCCAGCAATGCGAATGCGCCAGGCAACGTCGAGATCTTCCGCGTACCAAAAGAGATCGTGATCCGCAATCTCACCCAGAATATGGATGCTTTCCAGTGCGCCGCGGCGGAAAACGGGTACGGCGCCCTCAACGCCGAATATTTCGCAATATGTATTGAATCGCTCCCCGTCGGACTGGCCATGGCCAATATTCGTTACGCGCCGCGAACGTTCAATTTGGAAACCGCAGGTATCAATAATTTCCCGGGGCAAGGCATCGGATCGCGCTGCTAAGTCCGCAGCCGCGTATTGATATATTTTGGCCTGAAGCCCACCCACCCGTTCATCGGCATCCATAATTTCCAATGCCCGGGCAAGAAAATTTTCTTCCAGCATGACGTCAGCCGACAGAAACACTACGTACGCTCCACGTGAGTGTTTCAAGAGCAATTCCTGCCCGCCCCACATGCCGTGGTTTTGAGCGCTCTTGATAAACGCTACCGGTGCTTGATTGCCGAACTCGCTTTGCCAGTATTCGATAATTTCCCGCGTCCGGTCGGTTGAACCGTTATCCAGAATAAGGATTTCAACGCGGCCCCAATCGACGCGCTGGCTTGCCAGCGCGTCGAGACAATGTCGGATATATGTTTCCCCGTTCAATACCGCCAATTGTACGGAAATCGTACTCATGCTGAATTTTTTTCTTCGGAAAACAGAATTCCCAGAACTACGGCGAATAACAAGAGAGCACGCTCATCAAAGAGGGCCACATCGGTCATCAGATATGCGAGAATCCATGGAATTGCGATCAAACCGCCGGCATAATAAGCTGACAGGAAATTGGTGCGCGCTGCCCGAAATTTCAGATACAGAGCCTTGATAATCAGCCAGATAAAATAAAGAGAGATCAAGAGAGCCGGGATGCCCATCTCGGCAGCGATATGAAGATAGATATTGTGAGCGGACGAACCCGCCCGTGAGAGTTTGATATCCTGATCCAAAACAACCGGAAAATTGCCGATGCCGACGCCCAAAACCGGTCGGGCTTCAATTGACTGCAGGGTCTGCTTCCAGATCAGAAGACGCTGGGCGTTGGACGTCTCACCGAAATCCAGGATTGATTTGATCCGCTGCTGCAGCAATAACGCATTGCCTTTGGAAACGAGGAATTGAGGCGAAGCGAAAATCGGATAGGCAATGCTGAACAAGAGTAGGAAGACGGCGAGGTATGAGGCAATATATTTGAAAACATTGCGGACCGGGAGCGGCACGCGGGTGTATCGCATGAACCATACGATCAGAAAACTCCAAATGACGACTGCGGCTGCGCCTGCCCAAAACCCGCGCGTACCGCTTAAAATCACGAACAAAAATATCCCTGGAATCCAAAGCACGGCGAGACTGCCGCGGGTGTGAACCATGCTCCAGAAACGCTCAGCGTGAGCCAGCGGTTTTTGCACGCTCCAAGCAAAAAATGCCGGCAGGCCCAGTAAGAGAAAGATCGGAAAAGAATGAGAATCCGGAAAGAGCGAAAAGACGCGCAGCGAGAGCTGGTCGCCGAAATACGCGAACCAGGTGTTGCCGACGTGTGTCGCAATATAAGACCACTCGGTACCGAATTGCCGAAGTTGAATTCCTTCGCCCCAGATGCGCATAAATTGGTAAATATCTACCAGGTACGTTGCGCAAATCTGAATCAATCCAACGGCCAGCGTGATGATCACTGGGACGGTTAAATTCTGGATTAAGCGCTCGGAATGCCGGCTGGCCCAGTTCCAGACAACGACTCCGATTAAGGCCGCGTTGACGAAATAGATGATCCGTTTCAGGCCGACAACTGCATCTGGTGAATGCCACAAAGAAAGAAAAGCGAGCAAGACAAGGGCGTGGAGCGCGACGGCAGCCGGGTGTTTGCGGAAAAATTCACGCGGACGGCTGATCGCGAGCTTCAATTCTCCCGTCAGATACCGTCGAGTTTCCGGCGCAAAAAACCATTTGCAGAAAATAACAATCGAAAACACCCGCCACTGATTAAAATTATCAAACGACGTGGTGAGTGGAATAGCGATAAACAGCGGGATTGAACGGATAAAAAACACGATCCCCTCCTCCAGATTCATCATGGCTAAGGCGACGATTACAATTCCCGTTTCCCAAATGACAAAGGACCGCGGCGCCAATCCAGAGACAACGAGGCCAAAAAAAATCAGATGAGCGATAAATAACGAAAGAGAAAATTTCTTCATGTAAGAGTTTTTACGATTGCCAGCCAGCGGTCGGCGAATTTTTGCCAGGAATAGCGCGCCGCGTGCGCCGGGCCTTCCGATTTAATCCTATTCACTTTCGCCGTGTCCGTCAAAGCTTCCCGCAGCGCGGCTGCAATTTGAGACGGGGTTGGTTCAGGCGCATAAAACGCATTTTCTTCGAATAATTCCCGGCCTAGCTCGTTGTCGGCGATGATTGGGGGTACGCCCAACGCCAGCGCTTCCATCGGCGGCAAGCCGAACGCCTCCCGATCTGATACGTATACCAAAGCTTTGGCGTTTCGATACAAGGCCGCCAATTCTTCCTGGGGCACGTAATCTTTCTGAATTATCGCTTCGCGGCCGAGCGTCAAATTTACGCTTTTGATGGCATAATCAATCGTTGGTGTTTCGTATTTGTCCGGTCCGATCGCAATCAGCCGGAGATCGGAAAATTCTTTCCCGATTTCTTTGAAGGCAAGGATTGTCTCTCGGAGATGCCGGCGCGGAAACGCTTGGCCGACATACAGAATGTAGGGATACTCGGGAGCGGTGCCGCCGTTTTTCAATTCTTCAACATCCACGCCGAGCGGATTGGCAACGATCCGCCGCGGATTGATGCGGTATAGCCGCGCCACGTTTTTCTTTGAAGTTTCGGAAATGGCCATCACGCGCGACGCGCAATGAGCTGTCCACCAGCCGAAGATTCGATACGCCAGCCGGTATCGGAAGGGTAATTTTCCTTCGTGGGCTTCGTAGTAAATATCTTCGGTCAAAAGGGCGAATGAGCGGTTAAAGGCGATGATTGGCAGCATGTAATTCGGCCAGAACATTACATTCAGGCGCTCGAACCAGAGCTTGATCGGAAGAAGGAGATAATAATAGATCGGGAACAAGTGGCGCCGAAACAGCGGGACTGGCATAGTTTTTTTCTCGAACATGGGCGATTTTAAAAATGGCAGATCGGGAACTTCGTCTTTGAAATACAAGATAAATTCGAAGGTTTCGGCCAGCTCTGGTTGGGCGGCAATTTGCTGAAGCAATTTAACGATCATTTTCCCTACTCCCCACATCGGATTCTTGCCCTCGATCGATTCGCATTCAATGCCGACGCGGATTTTAACGCCGGCGCCGCGATAGCCGACATAGAAATCTTTCAGGCCGGCCAGAATACCTTTGGACACTTCGACGTTTTTGCTGACGAGAATCTTCAGCCATTGTTTGAGTGCCACCCATCCGCTCCACGGAGCTGCCAGAAGAACCACCCACAGGGGTCCGTTTTTGAAGTTAAAACGCAGCGCACTACGATAATGGTGCCGAAACAGAAACGGCGAACCTATTTTGCCGGTTACTGCGGAAACTGTGTGGTTGACAGCGACATCATCGGTCAAAGTGAGCGGAATACCGGCGCGCTGGGCGCGGGCAGAGTAGTCGGCATCTTCAAAATATAGGAAATATTTTTCGTCCAAGCCGCCGATGATTTGATACGCGCGGCGAGATATGGCCAGTGCCGCGCCAATGGCATAGGTCTGGGGGCCGATTCGCTCAGGTTTGTGAATATGCACAAGCGTGGGTTTCAGCCATTCAATAGTCCCGCCGTAGACGGTACGGGGGCCTTCATTGATGGCCAGACCAACCAGCCCGTCTGAAGGGCCTAAAAGGCCCTTCAGACGGGCTATAAAGTCGTTTTCGACCCAAGTATCGGGATTAAGAAACAAAACCCAGTCAGCCCCCTTTTCAAACGCTTCAGTTAGGCCGAGGTTACTGGCGCCGGCGAAACCCAGATTCCGCGGGCTGGAAATCAGCCGGACCGAAGAAAAATTCTGTTCGATGGCATGTTCGAGTTTTGTTCGATCGTGAGGTTTGGAATCATTATCTATGACGATCGCCTCAAAGCTTGAGTCCGTTTGATCTCGCAGAGATTTCAGGAGCCGTATCAGTTCATCCGAGCTGTTGTAATTGACGGAAACAAGAGTTACTTTCACCCGCCCACCATAGCAAAAATCGAGGTTTTTTTCAATGAAACCAAAAGTCCGCCGGCGAAGCCGGCGGACGGAATCAATATGACGGAAATACTGCCATCATGTCTTGATTGATAATGATCAGATCCACCAATGATTCAGGCATTACCTTCAGGCAATGGGCGCGGACGACAATAAATCTGAATATCGAGATTTCAAGAGAATCTCCGGTGATGCTCGCGCTTTCGGCGCCGTCATCACACAAAACTTCAAACCTTTCTTTTGGGAGCGAGCGCTTGAGCCGTTCGAACACAATATGAGCCGTGTCGGGCTTGGATCTGACTTCCGCGTCTACGCATCGCAGGCATGCCGTGGTACGGTCGGAAAAGCCGGTATGCGGGCAATCATGGATTTTGCAGAAAAGATTATGCTTCTTTGCACACGGCAGACATGCGAATGCTTGTAATCCGCCATCGTCCCAATAGGGAATAATGGCGATTTGTTGAGCATCCTTCTTGCAGAACACGCAGTCCGTGAAAGCCATAAAGAACTCTGTCCCCAACTTATACCCCATTTATCGAAAACAATCAAGCTATGATTTCAAGGAATTTTTGGCGGAAGGATTCAATGGAGAATTTGGCTGCATGGAGCTTAATAGTTTCCCTTTCATATGCGGAATACCGCTCATTGAGTCGCCGGATACCGTCGGCCAGGCCCTCAGGAATGGGATCATCAAAAAATTCGCCTGTTACGCCTTCCAAAATCGTTTCCGTAGCTCCCCCGCGGCGCAACGCCAAAACTGGTTTTCCGAATTGCATCGCTTCCACGGACGTGAGTCCGAAGTCTTCTTCTTGCGGCATGATGAATGCGCGACAAGATAAATAGCAGTTAGCCAGCGTCGTATCATCCACCGAACCAAGAAATATAATGTTCTCGTTTGCCAGTTGTTGTAATTTTTTACGCGCTGGGCCATCCCCGACAATAACTAATGGGTAGCCAAGCTTGTTGAACGCCTCGATCGCTATACCGATATTCTTATATTCATATAGTCGCCCGGCCATGAGATAGTATTCTTGTTGCCGCTGTAGGATTTTCTCTAAGCGGGACCGCTCGGAGGCGGGTAGCCGAGAAGGAGCGCAAAAGTCAGCAGACTTTTGACGCGATCCCGCGCGGGAAAATTCTACAGCGGCATGAGAAGGATTTTTTGTAGAAACCGAATTGGATAAGTCATTGGCAGGCGGGTAAATGACGATCGTGTCGCGGCGGTAATATTTTTTGATGCGGGCGGCGACGGTTTCGGAGATCGCCACGAATTGATCAACTCGGTCAGCGGCTGGCCGATCCCACAATCGAAGCAGATGCTGGGCTACCCGTGCCGGCCACGAATTGTTCTCGGCGGCATATTCGGCATGCCGATCCCAGAGCTGGCGGCTCGGGCTGTAACAATAACAGATATGGCGCGTCGAAGGTTTCAGAATGAGGCCCTTGGAAAAAATAACTGACGAAGAAATTACCGTATCGAATTCGCCGAGATCGAATGATTCAACTGCCACGGGCATCAGCAATGCGATTAGTGGGTATAATCGGGTAATAAACGGAATTTTTTGGAGAAAGCTGGGCCGGATGTCGGCGTCCGGCAAGAACTGTCGAACGAACCCCGGCCGATAGAACAGCGTGTAAATCGGCGAAGAAGGGTAGACCCGATGCAATTCAATCAAGACGCGTTCGGCGCCAGCCAGATCTTTGATCCAATCGTGAACAATCGCCAGTTTCATTGGTTTTTAGTATACCGAAAACCGGCGCATTTCCCAGCTTGATTTTGAAAGAATATTAGGTATAATATAGAAGTTCTTTGTATGGATACCCCAGAGTGCAGCCGAACCTCGTTGATTGAGTTCGTTTCTTTCTCCCGCCTTTGCTTGAACAATTTCAAGACTAAGGATGCACATAGCAGAGAGGAAGCTCATGTCCGGCATCAAGAAGTCATTCAGCAGATATTCACCGATAGCGTCCCCGTGCTTGATACCTTGTTTATCAATCTGCTCGAACTGAAAGAAGTGTATCTGTCGCCGAAAGCCGAGAGCAAGTACCGTTTGTTTCTTGAATTCATCGCTAATCCCGAGGCCCTGCCCTTCCGGCCGCCGCCGGAGAAATGAAAAAGCCCGCTTCGCGGGCTTTTTGCTAGAATTCTGTTATGACCGACGCGCCATGATATTCTTTTTGTAAGCATCCAAGTTCTCCAAAACGATGCCGGTCCCGCGGGCTACGCAAAACAGCGGATCATCGGCGATCCGCGCCGGCACGCCGGTTATTTTGGTGATGAAGGCGTCGATGTTTTTCAGCAAGGCGCCGCCGCCGGAGATGACGATCCCTTTATCCATAATGTCCGAGCACAGCTCGGGCGGCGTCACTTCCAGGACGCTTTTGACGATCTGGATAATTTCCCGCAGCTGGTCGTGGAGCGCTTCGGTAATTTCGTTGGAAGAAATTTCGATCGTTTGCGGGTAACCGGTCGTCAGGTCGCGGCCTTTGATGCTTATTTTTTCCTCGGCGGTCTGTTTCATGGCGCTGCCGATATTAATTTTGATCAGTTCGGCGGTTCGTTCGCCGATTGCCAGGCTGTGCTTCTTTTTGATGTATTCGACGATCGCTTGATCGAACTTATTGCCGCCGATACGCACGGATTGCGAGCTGACAATTCCGCCGAGCGAAATCACGGCCAGTTCCGTCGTACCCCCGCCGATATTAAGAATCATATTGCCGGAAGCACTGTCAATCGGGATTTTGGCGCCGATGGCAGCAAGCACCGGTTCTTTGACGAGATAGACGGCTTTCGCGCCAGCGTGAAGGGCTGCTTCAATGACGGCCCGCCGCTCCGTCGACGTGATTCCCGCCGGTACCGAAATCAGTACCTCCGGCTTCATGAAACTCAAAAACCCACCGGCTTTCTTGATGAAATATTTGAGCATCGCGCCGGTCACGCGATAATCGGCGATTGCGCCGTCCACGAGCGGCCGCGAAACGATGATGCTTTCCGGCGCCCGGCCAATCATTTCTTTGGCGCCGTTGCCGACGGCCAGAATTTTATTGTCGAGCACCGAGATCGCCACCACCGAAGGTTCATTAATGACAATGCCCTTCTGGGGCACGAAAACGACCGTATTGGTTGTTCCCAAATCGATGCCGATACTCCTTGCCATAGTGAAAAATTATCTCAATTACTCTAGCTTGTTTCACCCTAGAATGCAAATAAAGAGTGTGGTATAATAGTGTTCTAAGCTTTTCTATGCATCGCACGACGCGCCGAATTATCTTCTACATTTGTCTCTGCATCTTTGTCGCCGCCAGCTATGTGGTTATTTTGTATGCCCAGGGCTATCGGTACAGCTTTGCCGAAAGCCGGTTCACTCGAACCGGCGCGTTGGACGTGAAGATAAATACTCCGGCCCATGTATTCATTGACGGTGAAGATCGCGGCGCCACGTCGTTTTTAAGCAATGTCGGCGGGGTGGACGGCCTCGTACCTGGCACGTATACGGTAAGCGTACGCAAAGACGGCTACTCGGTCTGGCAGAAGAAAGTAAGCATCGAAGAAGGATTTGTCCAACACTTCCCGCATGTGCTGATTCTGCCGCAAACGGGCCAAGATGCCGAAAATGTTCGTCAGGAAATCACGGCTTTATTGTATCCGCCGACGCCGTCTCCGACGGCGTCGGCATCAGTCTCACCATCGATTTCCGCAATGCCCAAACCGACTGCAACTAAAAAGCCGACCCTCTCGCCCAGCCCCACCGCCACGCCCTACCCCACTACTCCGTTTTTCATTGATAAAAACACGCTCTACGTCCAAGGCCAGGATCAGCCGCAAGCCATCGCCCAAAACATTTCCGTGGCCTATTTATCTGATGACCACCAGAAAGTCATGTGGATTTCCGGCGGCCAGATTTGGGTCTATTGGCTCTCGGCCAGCGACTACCAGCCGTTTCATGAGGCCGGCGATATCGCGATGATTGCCAGCTTTAAATCCCCGATCAAGGCCGTGGCCTGGTTCCGGGACAGCGATCATATTGTTGCGGATATTGGGACAAGCGTCAGCCCACTCTATAAAGTCGTAGAGCTTGATACGCGCGGCGGGTTAAATACGATTAGTTACTAGAATATTCTTCTCCTTTGCATCAAAAACGAGCCCTTCCTGGGCTCGTTTTTGATGCTTAGCGCTTATTCCACTGCGGAGACTTGCGGGCTTTCTTGAGGCCGTACTTGCGACGCTCCTTGGCACGCGGATCGCGCATGAGGAATTGAGATTTCTTGAGCTTCTTGCGGAAGTTCAGATCAAACAAGACCAAGGCTCGGGCGATGCCATGCTTGATGGCGCCCGCTTGGCCGGCAATGCCGCCGCCGTTGACGACGACCGTGGCTTTGAATCGATTCAGTGATTTAAGTTTGCGCAGCGGCGATTCGACGATATATTGCAAATTTACGTCCGAGAAATAGTCGGTGTAGTTTTTGTCGTTAACCGTAACCAAAGCCTTCTCTTCGTCGGCGGCATCAGTTGATTTCTTGGTAAACAACCGGACGCGGGCGATCGATTCTTTGCGGCGGCCGACGGCTTCATAGTATTTTTCTTTGCCGCTTTTGGCGTCGGTCTCTGCTTCAAATACGGGCGCAGTTACGTCCATATCCGAATCAACAACGATTTCTTCGGCCTCTTTCTTAGCCGGAGCCGATTTCTTGGGTTGTGCAGGTTTGCGGGGCGTCATAATTATTTGACTTTCAAATTCTTGATGATTTTATCGCGAGTTTTGTTTTTCGGCAACATTCGATAGACGACATGGCGTAATACTTCAGCCGGCGATTTTTCCCAGCGCTGTCCGAGTGTCCGGGCGCTAATGCCGCTGTGGTAGCCGGAATAACGATAATACATCTTGCTGTTGAATTTATCGCCTGTGAATTTCACCTTGTCCAAATTTTTTATGTGGACTTCAATCTGCGGCGTTTTGTGAGGCGTATAGGCCGGAGTGTGTTTGCCACGCAAAACACTTGCCGCTTCAGTGGCAATGCGACCCAGTGCTTTATTTGTTGCGTCGATTTCGTAGGTAGTCATGGTTATTTCACGAGCTGAATTAAGGCCATTTCCGCGCCATCGCTCTTGCGCTGGCCGAGGCGGATAATGCGGGTATACCCGCCAGCACGGCTAACCTGATCTTTTGCGATTTGATTCATTAATTTCTGAACGGCCTTGGGGCCCAATTCGGCCGCCAGTTCACGTCGCGCGTTTAAATTTTGGCGTTTGGCGAGAGTAATCAATCGCGCAATCTCTTTGGTCAGGGATTTGGCTTTGGCTTCGGTGGTCTTGATCTGGCCATGGTCAATTAGCGCGGTTGCCAGCGATTTATAGAGTGCGTTGCGGAGATTGCGCTCACGGCCGAATTTTCGATGATTTCCTCGTCGCATGGTTATTTGGTCTTCTTTTTCGCCGCCGGTTTGGCTGCTTTCTTTTCTTTGATTTCCGGAATGGCCACGTCGGAGACGGCTTTAAAGTGATCAATCAAGATTTCAGAGGCTTTCTTGAGAGCCAATTCAGGTTCCAATGAGCCATCAGTCTCGATTTCCATGGTGATCTTGTTGAAATCGATGCGCTGGCCGACGCGGACGTCTTCGACTTTGAAGTTTACGAGACGAACCGGCGAAAAGGCGGCATCGATGGCGATTACGCCGATTGCTAATTTTTCTTTCTGGCGCTGTTCGACGGGAACATAGCCGACGCCGCGTTCGACGTCGATTTCCATCGAGAACTCGGTTTTCTTATCGGTAATAGTTGCGATATGCTGATCTTCATTGATAACTTCCACGTCTGGCGTGGTTTTGATGTCGGCGGCGGTAACCGATTTGTCACCTTTGACTTCGAGGGTAAGTTTGGCTGAAGCCTCGCCGTGGAGTTTGAAGCGGATCTTTTTGAGGTTCAAAATAATTTCAATCACATCTTCCAAGACGCCGGGCATGCTTGAGAACTCGTGGTCAACGCCTTTGATTTTGACCGAAGTGATTGCCGCGCCTTCCAGGGACGACAACAACACGCGGCGAAGCGGATTGGCGATCGTTGCGCCGTAGCCAGGCATCAGCGGTCCGATCTCAATCGTGGCCTTGGTGCCCTCTTTAGCGATTACTTTGATTGTATCCGGTAACTGTATCATGGATTTGAGCTGATATATGGATTAGTAATCTCGCATATATCCGCTTGTTATATTTTAACGGGAATAAAACTCAATTATGGCTTGCAGGTCATTGACGCCGATACCGCTTTCTTCCGGGGTCGTCATGCCTTTCACTGTCGCCGTCATGGTTTCTTTCTTTAATTCAATCCAGCTTGGTGCATCGTACTTGGTCAGCCACTGCGGGACAAGGTTGGTAAAGTACGCGGCCTTGCGGCTTCCCTCTCGAACGGTGATGATGTCGCCGATGCGGACGTGAAAAGACGGAATATTGACCTTTCCTCCGTTGACCAAGATATGGCCATGGTTGACGATCTGGCGGGCCTGATCGCGCGATTGGGCAAGGCCCATGCGGAAGACGACATTATCCAGGCGGTGTTCAAAGGCATTCAGAATAGTGCTATAAGGTTCTTTCTTGGTTGCGACGGCCTTTTTAATGTAGGACTTGAATTGCTTCTCCAGTAAGCGGTAGATATTCTTTACCTTTTGCTTGGACTTGAGCTGGGTGCCGTATTCGGAAAGTTTGCGAGACGGCTTGCGGCCGTTGATCCCCGGCGGATACGGTTTTTTGGTGATGGCCGTTTTGCCGTTTTGAGAACGTTCACCTTTGATGAGGATTTTCTCACCGATTCGACGTTCTATTTTTTCTTTTGGTCCTATATAGCGTGCCATAGTGTGTGATTATACGCGGCGCGGTTTCTTGCGTCGGACGCCGTTATGGGCGATGGGCGTATTGTCCTGGATGGACGTTACGTTCAAACCGCTGCCCGCGAGTCCGCGGATCGCGGGCTCGCGGCCCGGACCCACGCCTTTGACGACAATTTTGATATTCTGCAAATTATATTTCTTGGCCTTTTCGACGCAGTCCTTGGCGACCATGTTTGCGGCGTACGGGGTCGATTTCTTGGTACCCTTGAAGCCCAGGAGGCCGGCCGAAGACCAGGAAATAATCTGGCCCTTGCTGTCGCCGATGGCGATGAGAGTATTGTTGTATGAAACGTTGATGTGAGCGGTCCCGTTCAAAACCTGCTTCTTAGAAGAAGCTTTCTTGGGGGCTTCGGCGGTAACCGGAGTTTCCGGTGCCGGCGCATCTGCTTTCGTGATTAATTTATTCTTTCCCATGTGTATGAATCAGGGTTTATGTCTTTTCGGCTGACGGTTTGCGGCCCGAACCCATCGTCTTGCGGACGTTTCCGCGCGTGGTGCGGGAGTTGGTTTTGGTGCGGCCGTGGAGCGGAAGGCGGCGGGCGTGTCGGACGCCTTTCCAGGCGCCGATTTCTTTGAGGCGTTTAACGTTCTGGCTGATTTCGCGGCGCAAATCGCCTTCGACGCGATAACCCTTTTCGATGATCTTTTGAATCTTGTTCAATTCATCGGCGGTCAGATCTTTGGCACGCTTGTCCAGGTCAATGCCGGCCGAGCGAAGAATTACGGTTGCCGCGGTATGGCCAATGCCATACAAATACGGCAAGGCGTACTCGATCTTTTTATTATCCGGAATGTTGATACCGAGAATTCGTGGCATGGATTTAACCTTGGCGCTGCTTATGCTTGGGATTCTTGCACACGCAATACAGGCGTCCCTTGCGGCGCACTAACTTGCAGTTATTGCACATGGGTTTTACTGATGCGCGTACTTTCATTTCGATTAATTGCGATATACGATCCGGCCCCGCTGTCCGTCCGGAGAAAGCTCCATCGTGACGCGGTCGCCGATCATGACTTTGATATAGTTCATCCGCATTTTGCCCGCCAAGTATGCCAATACTTCCCGGCCATCCTCGAGTTGAACTTTAAAAGTCGTATCGGGAAGGGCTTCGATAATAATGCCGCTTATCTTTTCTTTTTGCAGGTTTTGTTGGCTTGGCACCGTGGGTGTGTGGCTCTTTAAAAAAGAAAGGCCATCATGCGTGGTGGCTCTGGTAACGGGGGCCGCCACTTAGTAATCATGGGTCCCGTGTAGAAACTCCTGCCTTGAGGCTGTTATTTCAACTTCCGTATCTTAGCAAAAAGGCCATTTTCTGTCAATGGGGATATCCTTAGTAGCTGAAGTTAATGTGGACTTTATCGCTGTTTTTGGGAATTGAACGCACCCAAAGCGGCCGGAGGATAACATTAGCGGAAGTGATATTGGGGAGATTTTCGAGATAGCTTTTGATGTCTTGGTCACGCTTTCCTAAGAGTTGGGCGGTCAGCTGTCCCGCGTCGATTTTAGCGTAGGCTTGGCCGGTAACGGTTATCGTCATAGCAAGATTTTTGGCCGCGGGATCATAGTGATCGTTGCTGTAAGTGACGGAAATCTTGTCTGATTCGACATGAAGGCCGTTTTTAGCGTCTACATAGCCGGCAATGAGGGATTGAATGTCGGATTCGCGGAAACCGACGGCGGTGACGGTGCCCTTTAAGGTCATGGTCAGCGTGTCGGCGGCTTCATCAACTTCGGCTGAAACCGTAGGCGCGGCAACTTGAATGTCCGATTGGCCGAGAACTTTGAGGCCGTTTGCTTCTGAATCAAGCTCGTCCTGAACTTGGGACTTTAATTGATCGGTGAGCGTTGCTTTCAAAGTATCATAATCGCTTTGGGTTACAACTTTGGCTTTGCCGCTGGTGCCGCCTTTCATAGCTGCGGCGGATTTGCCATAGATTTTTTGAAATTTAGTCGTATCTCCTTTTTCTTGGAACGCGGGGATCGTGAACGTGCCGGCGGCGACGTTGTAGTCAGTGCCAGCTTTGTCCGCGATAATCTGAACGTCAACGGCGCCTGGCGTGGTCGCATTTTTGGCCGCCGGCACGTTCACATTCGTCAGGGTACGGAATATATGGCCGTCCGCCGACGTAAAGCGGGTAGTGGCGATCAAGGATTGGGCCGCATTCGTTTCGTTGTATATCGTAATCGTGCCGCGGGCTTTTTGGGCGACGTCTTTCTGGCCGGTCGTGGCCGCGCTTTGAGAAACTTCTTTTTGAACCGTGAAGACCTGGCCGGGGATTTTCATGCCGGCTGCATCAACGGCGGCGATATTTTCGCCGGCGATGATATTCAAGGCTAAATTAATCGGCGTACTTTGGGGCTGAACAGTAACCTGGGCGCTGCCGGTGGTCATGTAGAGCACACCGCCAGCTACAACGATGATGGCGACGGCAAACGTGGCAATCAGGCGGGTGCGCATGCGACGTTTGGGTTTGACAGGGCCGCCAGCCGGAGCGATTTTGGTTTTCAGGCCGGCTTTCTTGGCAACAAATTCAGGCCGCCACATGCTCTCGACTGCATCCTCGTCGATTCCCCGTTCAGCCGCGGGAATGTGATGGACTTCGAGGTTCTGCTGTTTTTCCCGAGCTGTGGAAATTTTGACGGGTTTCTGGTCTTCGATGTCGTCAGTGTCGATAATTTCGGCCATGCGCCGGGCAACAGCAGGAATTGTCTCGGCTTCAGTATCTTCAGCGCCATCTTCGGGAATTTCTTCTGCTTCCGGTTCTGATTCATCCAATTCTTCCGGCTCGGCAGGCACATCTTCCTCCGCTTCGGGTTCTTCTTCTATCGCGATTTCGTGCTTGGCCGGCGCGACCTGATAAAATTCTTCGATTTGATTGACGACGTTTACTGAATTGGACTTTTTGCGGCTGGATGATGCCGGGCGCGACAAAAGCACGTCAAATCCATACTGCTTGGCAACCTCATTGATATCGGGGTTTGAACAGAGAAAGGAAACAGTCTTTTTGATGGCAGTAGCTTCTTCGCGGAGCGCGGCAAAATGGGCTTCTTTTTGGAATGCCTTGGAGCGTTTCGGCAGGACGAAAATTACTTCAGCCGCCGGCGTGGACTTGAAGATATCAAGGATTTCGCTAAAGGAGTCGTCCTTTAAAACATTGATAATCTTTGTAGAAGCCATGTATAGAGGTTATTGTAGCAAGTTTTTCAATTATAGCGCAAGATGCTCATTGATTGAAGTGGATGACTATGCTATCTTCGCCTCAGGTCTTTATAATGCCAATTGGTTTGTTGGAGAGTATCATCCCCGGTTTATGTCCCCTCGAAGTAATGCAAACGCCGAGTGGAAGATTCTATATACGTCGAAAGGATAACTCTGATTGGTATGGAAGATGTCACAGCAGAGTTGTTGCCCGTGTTAACTTTGGTGTGAACGAGAGATTAAAGATAGAATTCTCAGTCGAAGATTATACAAAGCCCGGAGAAAATTTGGAAAATATCTCCATAGCTGAGAATTCTAAAGTGCTTTCCACTATTCGAAAATATATTCAAAAGGCATACCCACGATACCAATGCATCAGCTAACTAGACTGTTTGGAAGCGTGCGAGAATACCAAGGGCTTCTGGCGCGCTTTTTGTTTGCATAAGCTGATCTCGAAGATCTTTGGCGTCAGGCCATCCATGAATGTATATTTTGTAAAATCGCTTGAGAACATCATAGTTTTTATGTTCTCCCCACAATTCAGTGAACAAAAGTATGTGACGTTTGCAAAGCTCAATCCTTTCCTGAAGAGTCTTCTGGGCAGGATCAATATCTGGACTAAATATCCATGGATTATGGAAAATGCCTCGTCCAACCATAATCCCATCGAGTCCTGATTGCTGAGCTTTCTCAATGCCTTCTAGATACGAAGAAACATCTCCATTCCCAACTACAACGGTATGTGTAGCATGAGCCATATCTGCAATTTCTTTTGCATACTCCCAGTGCGCAGGAACCTTCGACATTTCTTTCATAGTACGCAAGTGGATCAGGAATGCAGCAATATTGGCATCAAGAATGTTTTGAATCCATGTGAAGTCAATCTCGTGATAGCCAAGGCGTGTTTTCACTGAGACTGGTATATCACCTGCACCTTGTTTTGTTGCCTCAATAATTTCTCGAGCCAATTCCGGCGTTTTACACAGGGCAATCCCCGCTCCTTGCTTGAGCACTTTGCGGTCGGGACAGCCCATGTTGATATCAATGCCGTCAAAGCCTAATTCTTTGATCAGTTGAGCACACTCGAAGAATTGTTCGGGCTTATTGCCGAATATCTGGGCAACGATCGGGCGTTCGGTTTCTTGAAATGCAAAATGTGGCAGCAGTTTGG
>DASZRH010000013.1:0-7338 GCA_035549275.1 Minisyncoccota bacterium
GGTCACCCATATACGTGATGAGGGTGCCGGAGGGGTGGGAAGCATTGTGTTGTGTGTTTGTGTTGTTTGCGGAGACATTCTGGCCGGTGAGGAAGGCAATGGGGACGGCGGCGGCGGGAGGCGTGGGAGTGGGAGTGGGAGTTGGACTAGGAGTGGGAGAAGGGGTCGGGGTCGGGGTCGGGGTTTCCGTCGGTGACGGCGAGGGTGTCGGAGTTGGAGTTTCTTCATCAATGACGAACTCGTATGCGCCGGCAGAGCCAGTACCGTTATCGTAACGGGCAATGCCGGAGATGTCGTAAGGCAATACGGCTTCGTTCGCAGCAACAAGGCTTAAAGCAGGAGAGGATTCGGTAAGATGGTAATCGCCGCCGCCCGCACCGCCGCCAAGAACAGATTGATCATTTACATAATATGGATTCAATGAACTGCCTGAAATTGAATTCAAGCCAATAAACTTGGGCAGAAAACCCCCAAACGTGCCTGTTCGTTCCAAAAATGCATTCCCTGTCGAGCTGACACCATGAGTAAGACTGTGATTGCCGTATCGAGTCGCATCCGGCGTGCCGCCGTGGGCGTCGATATCCGTCACAACATTGAAGTTATCAAAAATATTTCCCCTGAAAGACCAGTTGCGGCGCCAGCCTGGGCCAGAGCCGTTCAAATTATAATCATTGTATGCGCCGTTGAATCTCTGCCCGACGACCGTATTGTTCCAGAATAAAACATTTGAGACCGGGTCGACGGAAGAGCTGTCCGCCACAATTGATACTTCCGGCGGCGTGGTGCCGCTCACCAATTCTAAAACATTTTGTATGACAGCCAAGCCACTTTCCGCCGTCTGGCCGGCGCCGATCAAACCGGAACTCGCGCTCGTTTTGGAAAGAATATTAAACGCATAGATCGGGCCTGAATTTGTCGGCGAACCTTGACTGCTCACGGCATCCGTAATCTTGCCGCCCCCGGTCCAGCTAAAGTTATTACCCAAAACGGTATAGCCTAATAAGGTTTTCCCGCTCAAGGTGGTCATTGACTTGTTTCCCCTGACCAATGCCCGAGGAGAATTGAGCGTTGCCGTAAACAACTGCAGTTCATTGTCATTATAGAATTGGGAATCGGTAAAATAATTCACCGTGTTGATATAGACGGTAGCGCTGCCCGTCGAAGCGAAATCCGAATTATCCACCCACAACGCTTTCATGCCGGTAAAACCCTGGGTAGTGGTATTTGTAATTTTCACATCTTTAATTTTTAAATGCTGATTGATCCGTTTCGTGCCGCTGGCGGATGAGATGAGCACGTTCGCTCTCGTTGCGCCAGGAAATTTTGTCACGGTCAGCCATGGCACCGATTCAGCGAGGCCGCCGGCGGATACGGTGCCGCCGGTCCAGGCATACGACCCTTCTTTAAGATAGATAATTCCGGCACCGGTATCATTCCGGCTGTGATTAGTATTATTGTAGGCAGCAATGGCATTGGCTGCAGCGTAAATATTCAGGAATGGATGAGTCGTGGCATTGTCATCTGTCGCATTGAACGCACCGGCATCTACAGCAGCGCCAGTGGAATTGTTGCCGGCAGTCGCGTCCACGACTGCCACCGTCACGCCGTAGGTATTGTCCTTATCAAGCAGATAATATTGGGGGGCATACAGTGGCGTCGGCATACTGTTAACGCCATCGCTCGTGTCCACGACAGAACTGGAATCGCCGTACCACGGATAGGCCTGGAAATTGCACGTGAGCGTATCGCCGTTGGTCAGCGAAGCGGTGGAAATCGTACCGATATATTCGACAACCGGAACGGTATCTCCGAGACTACTGTCGATCGTCGGCGAAGTTACCGTGTCGGATGCCGAATTCGAATGCTGATCAGTGCATACGAATGTGACGGCCCGCACCGGTCGGCCCTGTTGGGCCGACCGGTGGAAAGCTACAGCATGAAGCTGGAATGTGCTGCCCGCAATCCGCGAATATCCCGGATACGACCAGTTGGCGATGACTTTCGGATAGGTCTCTTCCGAATTATTCGTTACGGCCATCGCTGAAGTCGCGCTATTGCTGTGCCCGCCTTGAGTATAGAAAGCGGCAGGAGCGGTAAAGGTCAGGGTATCATCAGAATAGACCCAGTCGCTTAAAGCAACGCGCACCGTGACGCTTCCGCTATTGTCCGTTTCGTTTGCCACGGCATTGTCGGGATATACTTTTCGTTCGTAATTGGTAGCGTACACCTTGCGGGTTATCGTTGTCAGATTACCAGAATCATCGAAGCCTTGAGATGTAACCGTAAAATAGGGCGTGTTCGCCGTTGGGACATTATTCGTGCCCAAGTTGAAATTATATGTCCCACCGGTTGAGAGTCCATCAATATCGATTTCGGCAGCCCAGCCCTCGCCCCTGGCGTCATCAGTTATTCTGACCGCCGTAATATCGCCGGTCGCAGCAAAAACATCTGACGGAATATAATAGAAGCCAAGGAGAGAGACGGCCAGCAGACAGGCACAGACTTTTTGAGAGAAGCTGAAACTCGATCTCCTTTTTTGAGTTGACAGAGCCGGAAAATCCATATGATATTGTACCTTAATTTTCTCTATGCACGCAAGTAAAATCTAAACCCCCGCCAAAGGCGGGGGTTTAGATTAAAAAAACCTACATCTGGCGCTATTCGCCGATGCGCTTTTTCATGTGGCCAACAGCTTCTTCAGCGTGTTTGGCGCCGCCAAGACCGAAGGCAAGACCCAGGGCCAAGGATGTTGCGCCGATCAAACCAGTGATGACGATCTTGATGATGTCATCAGCCACGCGCAGCTGACTCAAGGCGATCAGCAATCCGAAGACCGAGACGGCCCATTTGGTCAGGGCGCCGAGGAAATTGGCCGAAACCAATCCGGCGGCTTTGACCGATGCGCGGACCAATCCCTCCAGGAACTTCGCAACCAAGATGCTAATGAGCAGGATGATGGCAGCGATGATTACGTTCGGGATGTAGAATACGACGCGCTGCAAGAAATCACTGACTTGATCGAGGCCGAGAATATTAGTCGCGGCCATCAAGAATACGATGATAAAGAACCATTTGACCAGTTCGTAGAACAACTTGGGCGTGTCGAGGCGGAACCCGCTGCGCTCCCAGGCGCGTCGGAAGCCGACTTTGGTTAAACCGCTGTCGAGGTGAAGGACGCGAACAATGTGGTAAGCGATCTTTGCCAACACGATCGCGATCAGCCAGCCAAGCAGAAATACAACCAAAGCGGCGATTAACTGGGGCACGAAACCGGCTACGCCGGTCCAGAGCGTCAACAGCGAACCGCGGACAATATCTGACGTTTGTACTACTTGTATGCTATCCATAGACACCTCCTTTTCGTATATATATTCAACCAATCGATAACCTGCCCCTATTTTATCATTTCCCGCCGAAAACAATACACGGTTTGTTGATAACAAAACCGGCCGCTCTGCGGCCGGTTTTGTTATCAATCGGATATTTTTCTAAAGGAACCGGGCCAAAAGCAAGGCGACGATGTTGGCTACTTTGATCATCGGGTTGATGGCCGGGCCGGCAGTATCTTTGTACGGATCACCGACAGTATCGCCAGTAACGGCCGCTTTGTGGGCTTCGCTCCCCTTGCCGCCGTAGTTGCCTTCTTCAATATATTTCTTGGCGTTATCCCAAGCCGCGCCGCCGGAGGTCATTGAGATGCCGACGAACAGACCCGTCACGATCGCGCCGACCAGGAGGCCGCCGAGCGCTTCGGGACCGAGCAGGAAACCGATCGCAATCGGGAAGATAACCGGAATCAAGGCCGGGACAATCATTTCTTTGATGGCCGACTTGGTGACGATATCGACGGCCGCGCCGTAGTCGGGCTTGCCGGTACCTTCCATGATTCCCGTAATTTCGCGGAACTGGCGGCGGACTTCATCAACGATGGCTGAACCGGCGCGGCCGACGGCCTGCATCGCCAATGAACCGAAGAGATACGGCATCATGCCGCCGACGAACAAACCGATCAATACGCGGATATCGGCAAGCTGGAAGATGACATATTTGCCCAAGCTGGCCAATTCTTGCGTATAGGATGCGAAGAGAACCATTGCCGCCAAACCGGCTGACGCGATCGCGTAGCCCTTGGTAACGGCTTTGGTGGTGTTGCCAACCGCATCCAGCGGGTCGGTTACCTCGCGGACATCTGCCGGCATGCCCGCCATTTCGGCAATGCCGCCGGCGTTATCCGTAATCGGGCCGAAGGCGTCAATCGCCACCACGATACCCGCCAATGAAAGCATGCTCATCGTCGCGAGCGCGATGCCGTAAAGACCGGCAAAGTAATAGGCGCCGAACATACCGCCGGCAATTACCACCACCGGCAAGGCCGTGGACTGCATCGAAACGGCTAGACCGGTAATGATGTTGGTGCCGTGGCCGGTCGTGGACGCTTTGGCGATATCTTTCACCGGCGCAAAGCTCTTGGAGGTGTAGAAATCAGTAATGATAACCATCAAAGCCGTGATGCCGATGCCGATGACCAGCGACCAGAACAAGCTCAAGCTCGTAAAGCCGTACTGGGCCAGATCGTTAATCTGGGTGTTTTTCCAGGCCCAATCCGTAATCCAATAGAACGCGGCGATCGAGAACGCAGCGGTCATACCGAGGCCCTGATACAAAGCACCCATGATGCTGGAGGTCAGGCGGACGAACAGCGAACCAAGAATCGAAGCGCCGACGGCGAGGCCGCCGATCAACAGCGGGAACGTAATCAAATCACGGTTATCAGGAAATACTAATGCGCCCAGAAGCATGATTGAGATCGCGGAAACGACATAGGTTTCAAACAAGTCTGCCGCCATACCTTTGTCATCCCCCACCATATCGCCGACGAGGTCGGCAATAACGGCGGGATTGCGCGGATCGTCTTCGGGAATGCCGGCTTCAACTTTGCCGACGAGGTCGGCGCCGACATCAGCACCTTTAGTGAAGATGCCGCCGCCCAGGCGTGCGAATACCGAGATCAGCGAAGAACCGAACGCGAGCCCGATGAGCGAATTAGCATCGCCGGTCAGCCAGTAGAAACCCGAGAGCGAGAGCAGGGCCAAGCCAACGACGAAGAAGCCGGTTACGGCGCCACCTTTGTAGGCCAGGCCGAACGCCCGCTTCAAGCCATGGCGGGCTTCTTCAGCGACGCGGGCATTCGACATCGAGGCCACGGTCATGCCGATATAGCCGGCAACCGCCGAAGCCACCGCGCCGACGCCGAAACCAGCCGCGACCATGCCGCCGAGCCACTTCCAAAGAATTACCGCCACGACGATACCCACCCAGAGGATGGTCATATTCTCGCGCTTGAGATATGCCGTCGCTCCTTGATGGATGGCGTCCTGAATGGCACGCATTTTTTCATCGCCGCGCGACTTTTTTAAAATAACCCAGATCAAACTGCTGCCATAACCCAACGAGACAAGCGCCGCAATGAGCGCGATAAGTAAGGTATTCATATTGCCACACCATAGCAAAATACCGGCTTTATTTCAAGGTATTCAAATCTTCGAAGCTATTGCTGGAGCGAGGACGGAGGTTCTGAATGCGGTTCATCGAGCGACTCTTTTTCTCCCATTTCGATCACGTTTTGAACGCGATCCACCAGGAGGCCGACGCGTTTCTCGCTGTCATCGTAGGCTGAACGCGCGTTGGCGAGGTGGGCTCCAAGCTTGCGGAATCCTTCCGCAAGCTTGGAGCCGTCAATCGCGATGCGCTCCAAGCGCTTCATAATATCCTTGGTTTGCTTGTTGAACTCCACGTCTTTGAACCAATGCCGGATAGCCGAAATGGACAAGGCGAACGTATTGGGCGACACCAGAAATACTTTCTTAGCCCGGGCATAGCTCGGAATATCCACGTCCTTGATGTTGTTGATAATCTCGTAGTACACGGTTTCCGCCGGCACATACATCAGGGCCAGATCGGTTGTTCCCTCCGACGGCAAAATATATTTGTTCGCGATTTCGTCGATTTTCTTTTTGACATCGCCGTAGAACGCCCTGCGATGAATGTCCCGCTGCATATCATTCTCGGCGTTGACCATTTTTTCAAAATTTTCCCAATTAAATTTAGCATCAATCGGCAGCAGCAGGTCGCTCGGCAGCTTCAAAGCCGCGTCCACGGCTTCGCCGGAACGGAAATAATGCTGTAATTCATAAAGATCGCGGGAGAAATACTGCTGGAGAGAGGCTTCAAGTGATTGTTCGCCCCAAATGCCGCGCAGCTTCGGCGATTTAAAAATATTCTGGAATGAAGAGATATCTTTGACCGATTCATGCATGGATTTCATGTTCTCCTGAATCTGGGTCATGTTCTGCGTAAAGCTTTGAACCTGGCGGCTGACGGAGTCGGTTGCGCGTTCGGATGCTTGGCGCGTCTTTTCAAGCTGGTCAGCGATGGCGCGAGAGCTTCCCTGCAATTGTTCGCTCATAACTTGCGTGAGCGCATCCAGCCGCTGATGCAGAACCAGCGTTTCACCGGAATCTTGTTTGGCCGCGCGGCCTTTGTACGTCAGGTACAAATTGGCCAGCAATGCGCCAAGAATGGCAACGGAAATAATAGTAAGGGCGATAATCATAGGATACGCATATTCTACCAGAACAGACGAGAAACGCTATTCGGGTTTAATCAGCCGGCGCAATTCGTCTTCGAGGCGATAAAATCCTTCCGAGCGCTTAACCCGCGGCCGCTCGAGCGGATTATGAATGACTTTTTCGATTTGGCCGGGCTGGCGAGTCATAACGGCAATCCGATCAGCCAATTCTACAGCATCTTCGATGATGTGCGTGACCATGATAATAGTCGGTTTCCGTTCATGCCAAATCTGGAGAATTTCCTTGCGCAGCTCTTCAGCAGTAAATGAATCGAGTTCCGAGAGCGGTTCGTCCATGAAAATAATCTTGGGATCGGTGGCCAGCGCCCGGGCAATGCCGACGCGCTGCCGCTGGCCGCCCGAGAGTTCGTGCGGGTAGGCGTTGGCGAATTTGGTCAAACCCAGCCGCTCCATTTCGATCGTGCTGCGGGGCCGGCGGGCGGCCAGCGGCTGGCGATTCAAACCCATCTCGATATTTTCGCGCACCGTCAGCCACGGCAAGAGTGCGAATTGTTGGAACACAAAACTAACCGAATCGCGGGAAAATCCTTCGCCGAATTCAACCGAGCCCGTGAAGGTTTTTTCCAAGCCGCTCATAATCCGAAGCAGTGTTGATTTTCCGGAACCGGATGGCCCGACCAGAACAAAAAACTCGCCTGGATGGATTTCAAGGTCAATGTCCGCCAGTGCGCGGAGCTTCGCTCCGCGCA
>DASZRH010000014.1:0-3620 GCA_035549275.1 Minisyncoccota bacterium
ATTGCCAGGGATCAGATTCGGATTGGTATTTTTCTCGTAGCCGCTATCGGAATTGAACACCTGCGTCTGGGCAAGCGTGTAATACACGCCGTTTATTTTTTTCTTGATAACGGCGCTGCCGTCCATCCGGATGCCGGAGTAGTATAAATTGTCCTCATCGCGATAGCGGTTAAACAGCAAGACACCGCTGTAGCCGTCGCGGTTGGACGTATCGGTCATGTTGATCTTCGTGATCTTGAATTTCACCTGCTGATCGAAATTCATCCAAGTGCTTCGAGTAACCAAGCGAAAAAGATTCTGCGGATATGATCCGTTGCCCGTGTCCACGGCGCTACTCAAGGCATAGAGCAGCTGCCAAGGCTGGCCGGTTTTAAGCGGGCCCTGTTCAGTCTTGCCGACACCGCCTTCCATGACCAGTTGGCCGCCGGAATTGAGCCACCAGTAGGGGCTGGAGCTGGTATTCATCGAACCGGTTTCGTCCAGAATGCCCGGCGCATTGAAATTATAAACAAACGGTGAAGAAACCGTTTTGGAAGCCGTCGCATAGGTAGTAGGTGCGCGCAGCGCAATGAATCCCAGGCACGAAAAAAGGCCGGTAAGGGCCATGATTAGTGCGGTTGTGCGGCGCGGCAGTCGTTTGGGAATAACCATGTGCTGTCTACATTATATAAACAACTGGACAACCGCGTCAACTATGGTTTTTATTATGTTTTTACCAAAGTTATCCACAGCCCCCTAGTGAGCGTATCTGCCCAACCGCGGCAGCTTCAAAAGAGCTAAAATCGTGAAAATTTGAAGAATTGCCAAGGAAAATATGGCCCAGCGGTAGCCGCCGGCAGCCAGAAAGGATGCCCAAATCAGCGGGCCGGCGAAGGTGGCGGCTCGTTCGGAGATGGCATAGATTCCGAAAGCGTAATTGGTCATCTCATCAGGCACCAACATATTCAACAGTTGGCGCGAGACCGCATATACCCCTCCGATCGAAGTGCCAGTAATCAACGCGCAGAAGAAATAGACCGAATAGTTAAGCGTCGCGGCCATGATGACGATCATCGCCGTGGCGACAGTGACGATTACCATCAGCGACTGGCGCGGTCCAATCCGGTCGCCCAGCAATCCCCAGACGTATGAGCCAATTGCGGCCATGGCGATAACCAGCAAACTCACAATGCTGATATCCTGATCGGAGACGTGAAAAATATTAGTTGTCACGATCGAAAAATTATTGGTCAGCGTCGTTCCGGCGTCGCTTAAGAAAAAGAAGGCCAGCAAAAACCACAGCACCCCGGGAATGCCGGCCAGCAGCCGTAACAACTCGAGAGCGTTCTTGCCGCGGACATTTTTTTCTTTTGCTGCCCGCGGCGCGGCAAAAATATCCGCGTTCAGCAGCAACGGAATCGAAAAAAATCCAAAGACAAACAAAGCCGGAATCAGCGGCGCGACCAACGGATCAAAACCGAGCGGCATCGTCCGGGAAATCAGGGGCAGAGAGATCAGAATTCCGCCGATTTGGCCTAGATAATTCATCGAAAAACCAATGCCAGAAATTTTTCCCTGGTTCTGATCGGTCGAGATATTATTGATGAGCGGATTGTAAAATACGAACGAAAGCTGATAGAAGAAATTACCGAGGCCATAGAAGCCGGCTGGCCAAAAAATTGGCCAGCCGGCTATCGCTGCGCCAATGGCGGCGGCATAGAACCCGAAACAGCCAAGCGTCGAGAAAATCAGATACGACCGCTCGCGGTCGGTTTGGTCGGCTTTGGCCCCGAGCATCGGCGCGAAAAATGCCAACCCGATTGAACCAAAAATATACACGGCGTTATACCACCAATCCGACAGCCCGCGCGTTACGACCAGCCATTTGGAAAAATACAGGAGGAACGTAATCCCAACGAAGGAATTCGCGAAATCATAGAGACCCCAGATAAAAATATTCCGATTCGTGGTACGCATTATTCGGAACCGATTGCCGGTTGAAATTCATTAGAAATTTCAACCGGCAATCGGTCAAGACGTTCTAATTTCTGATCCTTGATTACCGCGCGGACAGCCAGGGCATGGGTTGTCTCGAAGGAAAAATTCTGGTCAAAAACAAAGTTCCCTAAACTATAGACGATAGGAACTCCCTTGTATTGCTCAATATCCTGGACAACGTGCGGATGGTGGCCGATCACCAAGTCGGCACCAGCGTCCACGGCAAGATGGCCTAATTTTTCCTGGAGCGCATTGTGGGTGGGCTGATATTCATCGCCCCAGTGAAATGACACAACCACAAAATCGGCCCGCAGTTTTATTTTTTGAATATCCTGGACCATCTGGGCCTGCTGGGCATCGCTAATTACAAGAGCCGCGCCGGGCGCCATATCGGTGGCCGCTACGCCGGCGGGCAGAAGATTTGTATACGCCAGGAGTCCGACTTTCAGGCCGTTGGCATCTTCCACAACGCCATCATGGGCGGCGGCGGCATTCTGCCCGCCGCCGACGTAGGCGATGCCGGCACTGGCCAGATTGTCCAGCGTGTCACTGAACGCAACCGAGCCGTAATCCCAAATATGGTTGTTAGCGATAGATACGACGTCAATTCCGGCATATTGCAGCCCCGCAAGGGCCTGTGGATCAGCCCGGAATGAATAGATGCTCCCGACTTTGACGCCGCCAGTAGAGACGGGGTTTTCCAAATTCGCAAACGTCAGATCGGCCGACGAGAGGACAGCGGCGCTTTTTTGAAATGGCCAGGTGAAATCATTTTTGCTTGCCATCAACATACCGACATCCCGCGAAAGCATAATGTCTCCGACAAACAAAAGAGTGGTTTCATCTTTATGAATCGCCAGCGGTGGCGGTGTCGCTTCAAAGTCAGTTTCCTCGTGAGTGAATCCGTATTTAAAGAAATAAATGCCCGTTTCACCGGCAATAACGATCACTACGCACAGCAGATAAAACAAAATCGAACGGGAAGCTTTGGTCATTTTCCCTTATCGTAGCATGTTGCGATAATTCGGTGAACGGGTTACGCCGCGGAAACCACGATCATATTCTTTTCAATCGGGCCGACCGGGTGGCCATCGCCGGTGCCGTAGTCATATGCGGCGTTGTACAGAAGATCCTCGGAATACCGATATTCCCGACCGAAGCGCGTGCCGGGATCGTTGGTGATAAATTCATTCGTCGTTGCATCATAGCCCCGAATGACGAGCATGTGTTCCAGGGGGCCCGGCGACGTATAGTGAGGATTATCGAGTTGGCGGCCGTTCACGGGAATCAAGACGACATTGCCGTTGAAAATTTCCTGCTTGATGTCGTCAATCGTAACATCGTGGCGAGCTTGGACATTCGAATAATTGAAATATTCCTTAAATATCCGCTGGACCGTATCATCCACGGACGTATCAATGTAGCCCCCGTACATTTCCTGTTCAAAATCCGAAACCGCCAGAATCTGGTCGAGGGCCGTCTGGGACGTGAGCGTTTGGCCGCGCGCCCAGGACACAGCCATGAGGGCCGCGGCTTCTTCGCAGCCGTTTTCCTGACGGGGGTCGCCCCAGCCGCCGAATGGGGCTTGGGAAGTGAACGGGACATCCAGCAAGGTTACGCCGTTCTGCGGCGGAACCGTCGGG
>DASZRH010000015.1:0-6974 GCA_035549275.1 Minisyncoccota bacterium
CGCGGTAAACGCCAAACCGGGCAGCTGACTGCCGGTGTTGGAGCCAAACACCAATTCCCCGGTTTGAGAAACCGCGTGAGCGCTGCCGAGGTAAAAATCAGACACAACCATCTGCCGTCGAAGCAGAGATTGCATGGCCGGATCTTTTTCGTTCAGAATTTTCTCATGCAAATTATCCCAGCCATGCCGGCCGGACTTCAAATACTCGATATAGCCGATCTGCTCCAGCGTTGTTGAGGCGCCGTTCATCACCGAAGCCCCAGCCGGAATCAATTCTTTGATTTTGGCAAGCGCTTCTTCTTTCGTGGTGACGATTATCGGCTCGAAATTATTTGCCTTCAAAGAATCAGCAGTTTTCTGAACGATCTCGGACGAAGGAATAGTGGTGTAATCCATGGAAAAAATAATAATTAATTTTTTTATAATTTTAACACGCTAGCTCTGGCGGTGGTGGTGCATGAGCATGTCGATCGCGTGCTCCATTGAGCCAGCCCGTTCGACGGTTCCCGCGTTGACAAAGAAAATCTCGTCGGCGTTTTCGATCGTGTTCAAGCGATGAGCAATGATAACCTTGGTCGTGCCCGCTGGCAGATTGCGGAGAATATCATCCAGAAGCTGTTCGGTTACGGTGTCGATATTGGCGGTCGCTTCATCGAGAATCAGCAATTCCGGCCGGCGCAGCACGGCCCGCATGAACGCGATCAGCTGTTTCTGGCCAAGACTGACGGCGTCGCCGCCGGCGGTAAGTTTGGTTTCTAAACCTTTGTCAAAACGATTGAGCAGCCGTTCGAGATTGGCCTCGCGAATCACGGCTTCGAGTTCCTCGTTGCTGTGAGCGGCATAATCTTCGTTGCCGTAGAGAATATTCTCGCGGACCGTGCCCGTAAACATCACGGGTTCCTGAAGAATGAAACCGATTTTACGGGTGCGTTCGGCGGGCGTGTACGCGCGGATATCCGTCCCGTTCAGGAATACGACGCCCGTGGTGGGATCGTACAACCGGGCCATGAGTGAAGCGGTGGTCGTCTTGCCGCCGCCGGTCGGCCCGACCAAGGCGTAGGTCTTGCCCTTCTCAAGTCGAAGATTAATGTCATGGAGAACTTCCTTACCATCGGGGTATTTGAAGTGCACATTCTTGAATTCCACAATCGCGTCGTCTGAAACCGTAGCCGCAGATGCAATGGTCTGAAGGTTGTTTTCAAGCACCAAAATATCATGCACTCGGTCCCAGCTGGCCAACGCCGTCTGAAAGTTCGCCCAGAGAGCGGCAAGCTGGCGAAGCGGACTGTAGAAATTGTTGGCGTAGGAGAGGAAACTGATGAGCAAACCGACGGTGAAATTCCCCGCCGCGATCAGCGCAATGCCGTAGGCCAGAACGATGATTTGGCCCGCGTTCGAGGCCAGACCATAGATGGGCGTAAACGTATTGTTTGCCACGCCCGCCCCGATCGCCGCTTTGTAGTTATTCTCATTCACTTCCTGAAAGCGCGTCTTGAAATAATCGCGGCGGTTGAAAGCGATAATTACCTTAAAGTTATTCAAGCTCTCCTGAATTTCCGAACTCATGCCGCCCAAGGATTGCGAGCTGGCCAGGTTTTTGCGTTTCACCCACGGCGACAGAACATTGGTAATGACGAGTAAGATCAATGCCGGCGCGAGCGTCGCCGCGCCCAGGCGCACGTTCAAGCTGACCAGAAAAATCGCCGCGCCGCCCATCATGAACAGATTGCCGACAAATTGGACCAAGGCCTGCGAGAAGAATTGGTTGATTTTTTCGGTATCGTTGTTGATGCGGGAAATCAAATCGCCAGCCTTGTTCTGATTAAAGAATGCCACTGGCAGCTCCTGGAGCTTATGGAAAATCTGATTGCGAAGGCGGTACAGCACGCGCTGGCCGACGCCGCCCATCAGCCGCGTTTGCATATAACTCGTTACTAACGCCAGGAGATAAATTCCAAGCACCAGCGCGCCGGAAACCAAGAGGCCACGGAAATCGCGCGGAATAATGTAGGTATCAATGGCATGGGCAATCAACCGCGGGGCGGTTAAGTTCAACACTGCATTGGCGACAACCGCCGTCAGAGCAACGCTCATGATTTTCTTTTCTTGGACAATCAGCGGCCACAATTTGCGCATGGCGGCCCACGGCGACGTTTTCTGCGCGGTTCCGGTTTTCTGTAAGCTATAATTCATAAGTATTGGTGCTTTGCTGGGAATCGTAAATTTGAACATACTCCGGCGACGTATTCAGCAATTCTTCGTGCCTGCCGCGAGCAATGATTTCCCCTTCCATCAGCACGATAATCTGATCATATTCCTGGACCGACACGATTTTTTGGGTTACGGAAACGAGTGTCAGGCCAGGATAATTCTTGGCCACGTTATCCAGAATTTTCTTCTCTGTGCTTGCGTCCACGCGCGCCGTGAAATCGTCCAGCAGCAAAATCTTGGGGTTGATCGCCAGGGCGCGAGCAAGCATGATGCGCTGTTTCTGGCCGCCGGACAAACTCGTACCGCGTTCAGACACGATCGTATCTAAGCCCTCCGACAAACTGGCGATGAAATCCGACAGCTCGGCTGTAGCGATGGCTTTTTGGAGATCGTGCTCGGTAACCTGGGTATTGAACGCGATATTCTCGCGCAGGGTCATGTTGAAAATAATGCTGTCCTGAAACACTAGGCCAATCTGTTTGTACAGATGCTCTTTTTGGTATTCATTGATATTCCGCCGATCATATTGTATCTCTCCGGCCGCGGGCTGGATCAGTCCGATCAGCAAACTCAAGAGCTGGGTCTTCCCCGCCGCCGTCGGGCCGATGATGGCCGTCCGAGTGCCGGGTTCGATTGCAAGCGATACGTCTTTCAAAGCCGTCTTCTGGCCGTAGGTTAGCGTTACATTCTGCATCTGAATACTGCCGCGAAGCGGCTCAACGATGGTTCCGGTATCCTGCCGTGCCGGCATAGCGAGTACGCCCGCGACGCGATCATACGAGGCCTGGGCCTGGGCAATGACGTTGCTCATAAAGCCGATCACGAGAATGGGGAAAATCAAAATCATCAGATAACTGTTGAAGGACGCGAAATCGCCGATGGTCATGGCGCCGCCGATGACGAACTTGCCGCCGAGCGTGAGAATAATCAGGGTGGCAAGGTTGGCTACAAACGTAATAATCGGAATCATCGCCGAAAACAGTTTTAAGATGCTGATGCCGATATCGCGAGCGCTGGCATTCGCTTGGGCGAATTTCTCATGCTCCAATTTCTGCGAATTCAGAACGCGGATCAGCGCCGCACCGAGGATGCTTTCATTGATTACTTTGTTGAGCCAATCGATAATCTCGCGCGTTTTCAAAAACAGCGCCCGGACCCGGCCGAGAATGAGGTAGAACGTCCCGCCAATAATCGGCACAATCGTAAGCACCGCCAGGCCAAGCTTCCAATCGATTGAAATCAACAAAAAACTGGCCCCGAGAATCAAAAACGCCGAAGAAACAATGTTGACGACAGCTTGAGAGACAAAATTCTTGATCGCATCCACGTCGCCGGTGAGATTGGTCAATAATTTGGCGGGCGTAATGGCCTGGACTTCCGCAAAACTGTGCGTCGAAATTTTTGCCGAGAGGTCATTGCGCATGTCGCGGGCCACGCGCTCGGAAGCATACGTCTGCACGATGCTTTGGAGGTAGGTGAATATAAATATCGCGATCGAAGCGATCCCGAATTCCCAGAGCACGGCGTGCAACGACGTCCCGGCGATAAAGCCATCGATCCCATGCGATAACAGCCGCGGCAGCCAGAGCGTCAACGCGTTCGCCGCCACGGCCAGCAGTACCAATGGTACAATCAGCCCGCCATAAGGCTTCAGAAGGCCAAACAAACTGGGTTTCCGTTGTTGGGGAGGGGTGGTCATGCGCAGATTCGGATTTATTTCTTGTCGGCGAATTCCATCAATTTGCGATTTAACTCCGCGTACTGCGCAAGTTCTTCGTCAGTCAAGGCGTCGAACATCTGCGCCATGCTGCGCAAACTTTCTTCTTTGAATTTTTTGAACGTTTCTTTGGCTTTGGCCGAGATTGACAGCACAGTAACACGGCTATCGGCGGGATCTTCGGTCCGAGTTACATATCCCTTGTCCACCAGACCGTCAACCAGCTGGGTAGCCGCGCTACTGGAGATATGCAAAGCTTGGGCAATGGTTTTCACGTTTGCCGAGCCGCAGCGGGCCACAAAACGCAACACAAAACCCTGGGACGGCGTGATTGCCGCGTTTTTCGCGTTTTTCATGCCCATGCCATACTTAGCCGCCAGCTTATGCCGCATAGCATGAATATCCTGCAAAACCCGTTGAATTACCTCTCCCCGCTTCACCGCATTTACGTTTACACTCGCCATATCCAGATATGTTAGCATCTTACATATCTGCTGTCAAACACCTAAAACTCTAGTAGAAATTGAATATATCTATTGTTCAAAATATCAACTACTCGTTTCTTAGATTTTCATCAAGTGTTCTACCCTTTTCATCCTTCCATGCTGTCCAACCATTTACAGATCTGCCTGCTACTGTCTTGGCAGCAGCTGAAGGGCTCTTAAATAAAACATCTTGAGTAAAAACATAGGACACATTATTTCCATCCTCTTTTTTTAAAATCCCTTCACCAAGAAAGCGCTCTCTGGCAGCCACTGGCCAACCTTCTAAACTCTCAGCTTCTTTTATTCGCACCGATGATCCTTTCAAAACATTTAGACTACCATCCTCTAGAAGTTGACTCTTAGCATCAAACCCTTCTCCTTTGAGATAGTAGGTTTCATGACTTGAAAGTGATTCTCTTACACTTTGAAATACAGGATATCCGAGCACTGTAAGGATATATTTCATCTTTAAGAAATAGTCTTGGGTACTTATGACATCAAATTCAGACAAATTGTTCTCCTTTGGAGAAACAGAATTCAGCAAATCAAATCTATTTGTCTTGTTTGCCTCATTTGTAGATAGGAATTCTAAATACTTTACTTTTGCCTTATCCAAACCGCTGGTAAAAATTATTGCTGTATTCCAAAAATCCTTGTTTGCATCATGACTGACCAGCCTATCATAGAATCTTTCCGATTCTCCTATGTATAGTTTTTGGTTAGTAGATTCATCGTCTTCTCCGAACAAGAAATATATACCCGGATCGTTCATTTCTGTTCTTTTTCCAAGTTCTTTTAACTCTGTACGAGGCACAATAAAACATTTCCCTGCCCAGCCAGCAAGTTGAACTACTTTGTAGCCATTTGCTTCATTTGGGACGAGAAGTTGTAATACCTGATTCTTCATAAATTGATTACTGCGGGGGAACGATTCGAACGTTCATAAACGGCTTCAAAGGCCGCTGTCCTACCATTAGACGACCCCGCAAAGATGTTGTATCAACGCCATAATATAACGAAAAAGGCGTTTATTCAACGCCTTTGGAGTGGTCGGGAATGTTGGAGTCGGGGATGCCAGAAATGACAGAGGTTGCGTGGGCCGCGGTTTCTTTGAGGCAGGCCAGGAAAAACTCCATGAACAGCCGGGTAGCGAAATAATCGGGGAAATCAGGGCCGTGAATTGCGAGTTGCCACCGCAAATGCGATTTGAGCGGGAGTTCCGGACGTTGGGCCATCAAGGCCGTGCCCAAGACATGGGCCAAGGCGATCTTGGCGCCCAAAAAATCATTGACAAGCTGGGATACGGCGGACGCTTCTACGATGATCACTTCGGAGAAGAGGCAGGGCGCACCCCGGCGGCGCTCGAAGCGGACATAGGTGACGGCATCATGCGGAGCGGGCCGATCCCCCGCCACATACCAGAACTGCGGATCGGCGACCCGAATATGCGGCACCCGGAATTGGAAGCCGAGGGCAGCCGCGCGGCGAACGATGTCGCGGTAGATATGCTCGATCTCATGATTCCGCGTGAGATACAGGTAGCCCCACCAGCCGGTACTGAAAATCATGGCGTTCAGAACAGGATAGAGTACCCGACATTGAAAGAGCTTCAGGATGCGTTTCATCGCAAAACCTCGCATTAGTATACCCTAAATTTGGAAATTAACAAGAGATTATTGACTGCCGAGAGGAACGTGATATCGTGGAGAACAGGTCTTTCCCATGAGCCCCGCTTTGGAAATATCGGCTGCCCGATATGCCGGCTATGCCGCGCTGGGATTCATCGTCCTGCTCGCGAACTTTACATCGCCGCTCGAGATGGCGATCCTGATCGCCCTTTGCTTCTACTTCAGCTATCTGACGGATGCCTCTCCCCGCAGCCAAAACTATCGCCTCGAATATCTGCGTTATTTCATCAGCGATTTTCTTTTCAAAACGGCTTTGCTCCTTTTCCTGCTCCTGATCGGCTCCTTGCTTTGGACAGCCGGAAACATGATTTTGGAGAAACTGTAATCCGGCGCTTCGCGCCGGATTATTCATTTTTTATTTATTTGTCCGATCTTTGGATTTTTGCCCGCTATAACTGCATCACGGCCAGTTCCAGCGGTAATTGCGGAATGGGCGAAGTTTTGATTTGGCCGCGGGCAGCAGTGAATAGCTTGACGATGGCGATGATTTTTTGCTGGTCAACTGAAGCAAAGCGGGCCAATTCCTGAACAACGCTCTGGCCTTCGATCGCGGCAACCGTCGAAGGATTGACGCTCGCGATCAATACGAGCCGCGCGTAGGCCAGAAATTCTTTGGCGAAATGATCCAGGTCGATGCCGGCATCGTGAATCTTGTGGATCATGGCGAGGGCGGCAGGCTTATCATTCTGAAGCAGCGCGCTCAAAAATTCAGGATGATACGAGTGCGTAATGAGGCCGAGGGCCTGATGAACTTGCTCCAGGCCGATCGGGCCGGCGGGAATGATGGTGCGAATCTTGGTCAGCGAGACCTCGGCGTCGCGAAGGGCACCGTCGGCCGAAGCGGCGATCGCCGCGAGGCCGTCGGCGGAAATC
>DASZRH010000016.1:0-18966 GCA_035549275.1 Minisyncoccota bacterium
ATCGGCCGCACTGCCGCATCTGTGGCGATGCGAGCGCGACCTTCGGGCCGCCGTTCGCGAAGCCCGCGCCGATATTACCGTCCGGATCTGCGAAGAGATCCGGACGGTGGGCGGCGAAGAATACTGGTATATGCCGGATTCAACGCAGCCCCGGGTCCGTTCTGCCAAGGAATGGCTGAAGCGGGAGAAGATTCTCCTCATGATGCCGTTCTTCCTGTACAAGCGGGTGGCGAGCTGATGCGAGCCGCCCGCTGCCTCTGCGCCCCTGGCGCTGATCTGCTTTCGCAGACAGCGCCAGGGGCGGTTTTATTTTCCTGAAAACCGCGGCCGATCCGAAAGTTATCATCTTGTTTTCAGGGTTTTTTGTGATATTCTTTCAACTATGCAACGGACAAATGTCATTGATATTAAAGATCAGGCGGGACAGACAGTGGAACTCTACGGATGGGTCCATAACCGACGAGATCACGGGAAACTTATTTTTATTGATATCCGAGATCGAAGCGGGATGGCTCAAGCAGTATTCACGCCTGGCAACAAAGAAATTCATGAGCAGGCAAGCCAGCTTCGAGCCGAGTGGGTGATTCGTTTAAAAGGTAAAATTAATGCTCGTCCCGAAAAAATGGTCAATCCGGATTTACCGACTGGCCGTGTGGAGATCGAACCCGTTGAGCTCAAAATTTTAAACACGGCAGAAACGCCTCCATTTCCAATCGATACTGATGGCCGAGAAATTGGCGAGGAGCATCGGATGAAGTACCGCTATTTGGATCTGCGCCGTGAACGCATGACCAAGAATCTCATTTTCCGTCATCGGGTTATTAAATTTATTCGTGACTATCTTGACCGCGAAGGATTTCTGGAAGTTGAAACTCCGGTTCTCACCAAATCAACTCCGGAAGGTGCTCGGGACTACGTTGTCCCTTCCCGTCTGTATCCGGGTAAATTTTTTGCATTGCCGCAGTCGCCCCAGCAGTACAAGCAGCTGCTCATGGCGGGCGGCGTGGAGAAATATTTTCAGATCGCTCGATGTTTTCGTGATGAAGATACCCGTGGCGACCGTCAGCCGGAATTTACTCAATTAGACCTTGAAATGAGCTTTGTGGAGCAGGAGGATGTTATGCAATTGAATGAAGATCTCTTAATTGAACTCATTAAAAAGCTGACTCCCGAAAAGCGGATCCAACAGATTCCGTTTCCGAGGATTTCTTACAAGGAAGCGATGGAAAAATATGGGACTGACCGGCCTGATATCCGGGAAGACAAGAATGATCCTAATCTTCTCGCGTTCTGCTGGGTCATCGATTTTCCGTTTTTTGAAAAGACAGAGACTGGAAATTGGACGTTTACCCACAATCCATTTTCGGCTGCCAAACCGGAATTCAAAGATGACCTGCTTAACAGCCGAAATATCGGCGATATTTTGACTACCCAATATGACATTGTGTTAAATGGATCCGAGGTTGGCGGCGGCAGTATTCGCAATCATACTGCAACTGGCCTGCGCGCCGTGTTCAAAATTATGGGCTTTGATGATGCTCGAATCGATCATAATTTCGGGCATATGCTTCAGGCATTCTCGTTTGGAGCGCCGCCCCATGGAGGCATCGCTTGGGGCCTTGATCGCCTCTTGACGATTCTAGGTGATGAACCAAATATCCGGGAAGTTATCGCATTCCCCAAAACCGGCGACGCGCGCGATTTAATGATGGAATCTCCCTCTGAACTGGAAGAAAAGCAACTCAAAGAACTTCACATTAAAATAACCGGCTAAGATTTATGAAATGGCTGATACCAATCGGGATCGTCGCGGGTTTAATCTGCGCAAATGCGTGGATGTTTGTCGCGAACATCATCCATAGCCGTGAATTCCCGACGACCGCACCAGTCTTTCATACTGCCGAAGCGTTCGTTCTGCCCTTGAGTCAGCCCAATTATCTGCCGTTGCGCGACGAGCGCGATGGCGGCCCGAATTTGGACGCCAAAGCAGCGATCGTATATGACGTAAAATCCGACCGTGATTTGTTTGCCCGCAATCCTGATGAAAAATTGCCGATTGCGTCGCTGACCAAGATTCTCAATGCCGTCGTGGTCTGGGAAAGATTCAGTCCCAATGAAATCGCAACTGTTCAGCCGACGGCTGTAAAAGTCGACGGCGAACGGCAGGATTTATTCGTCGGTGAGACGATCAGCATCAACAGTCTCTTGCGGCTGATGCTGATTGAATCCTCCAATGACGCGGCCTACGCCCTGCGTGATTACGCCCAGACGCAGGGGATTGATTTGATCGCCGAAATGAACGCCAAGGCCGCGGCGCTGGGAATGACGAGCACGCACATCGTGGATGCGGCGGGCTTGGACGATTCGGGCTACTCGACCGCCCACGATTTGATCAAAATCGTCTCGTATGGCCTCCGCTACGACGCGCTCTGGAATTTCTCCCGCGAGCGCACCGCCGTCGTCGCTTCCGCCGATGGCTCAATCGCCCATGAAATCAAGTCAACCAACGAATTGCTGGGCAAATTAGCTGATATCTTCGGTGGAAAAACCGGCTATACAGACAGTGCCCTGGGGTGTATAATGCTGATTGTCCAGGCCCCTGAAGCCGACGACAAAATAATCGCCATTGTGCTGGGTTCTACCGGCCGTTTTGAGGCCATGAGTCAATTAGTCGCGTGGACCAAACAGGCCTACCGATGGCAATAACTTCGTTATGCAACTCATAGATACGCTTACGATTTTCAATATTGTTCGTTTGTTCGTCGTTACCACTATCGCTTTTTTCCTTAATTTGATTATCACGCATTTCTGGACCAAGGTGCTGTACACGCGCTTCAGGCCCGGAAAGCAAATTGAACGGCCTGACGCGCCGATTTTTAATTCTCTGCACAAGAAAAAAGAAGGCACGCCGACTATGGGCGGCTTGCCGATCTGGCTTACCGTTTCGATTATCCTTCTCTTTTTCTGGGCGTTGTCGGCGTTGCACGACGGCTTCTGGTCTCGAGTTAATTTCCTCTCGCGCAGCCAGACGCTCCTGCCGCTCGGGTTTTTGATTCTAGCCGGTTTGGTGGGTATGGCCGATGATATGATCGGGGTGCTCAAGCGCGGCGGCTTTCGCATGGGCAAGCGGCTATTGTTTTTCCTGGCTGTGGCGGCAATCGGGGCGTGGTGGTTCTACGCGAAGCTCGGCGTCACAACGATTACCGTGCCGTTTTTGGGCGACTTCGCGGTCGGCTGGCTCTATATTCCGTATTTCCTCTTTATCATGGTTGCAACCGCCTTCTCAATGAATGAAACCGACGGGTTGGATGGCCTCTCCGGCGGCGTGTTTCTCACAATTTTCGCGGCCTTGGCCGCAATCGCATTCGATCAAGGCCGAATTGATTTGGTTATATTCCTCGGCGCCATCATCGGCGCCCTCGTCGGATTTTTGTGGTTTAATATTTTCCCGGCTAAATTTTTCATGGGCGATACCGGCGTGATGGCGCTTGGTTTTACCGTCGGCGTGGTGGCCCTTTTGACGGGCACCGAGCTGCTCTTGCCGATTATCGCTATCATTCCGCTGATTGAATCCGGATCGGTGATTCTCCAGCTTTTGTCCAAGAAGATACGCAAGAAAAAGATTTTCCCGTCTACGCCGATTCATCATACCTTTGAAGCATTGGGCTGGCCGGAAACGCAGGTGACGATGCGCTTTTGGATGATCAATGCCATCGGCGCCATCATCGGCCTCGTCCTCTTCCTCATCGACTCCAAAATTCCGCCGCTTCGCTAACTGCTGACCGAAAACGGTTTGCCCTTCGGGAGCCGCATAAAATTCCTGCTTTACCGCGGCTATCCGCCCCGGGACGTTCCTTCAGGGCAAGTCGTTTTCGGTCTCGGGCGCGATTAGGGTATACTAGAGGGATGCGGAAAAAACTGGCATGGACAATCGGAATTCTCGTCGTATTCGGCTTGGCCGTGCTTTCTTCGGCCGGTATCGCCGATGCCCAGAAAAAGTTCGATTCTTCGTATTATTATTTCTACCATCAGCTTTTGTTTGGGATTCTGCCCGGCGCGGTTATCGCGTATTTCCTGTCTCGGATCGACTATCACGTCTGGCGGAAACTCTCGCTGGTAATTCTGTTCGGGGCGCTATTCGCTATGGCTTTGGTTTTCGTGCCCCAGTTCGGCTACGGCACCAAGGGTGCGGTGCGCTGGGTGAATCTATATGGCTTTGTGTTTCAGCCGGCCGAACTGCTCAAGCTGGCGCTGATTATCTATCTTGCGGCGTGGTTTGGCGGGCGGCATGACCGAATGAAGAATTGGGTCTATGGCGCGGCGCCGTTCTTTTTGATTCTCGGGCTGGTGACGGTGCTCTTGGCGCTTCAGCCGGACATTGGGACGCTTATCGTTGTCGGCTGTATCGCCTTGGGAATGTATTTTGCGGCGGGTGTGAGCTGGAAACAGCTTGGAATTGTCATCGGGGTTGGTTTGTTGGGATTGGTCATATTGGTGGCGGTCGAGCCGTACCGGCTCGACCGCCTCAAGACTTTTCTCGATCCCCAGCGAGACCCGCGGGGAAGTTCATATCAGGTGAACCAGGCGGCCATCGCGATCGGCTCGGGCGGCTTGTTTGGCGTCGGGTATGGCAACAGCACCCAGAAGCTCGGCTTTCTTCCCGAGCCGATCGGCGATTCTATTTTTGCTATTATCGTCGAAGAACTTGGCCTGACCGGCGGGTTGTTTACTCTTCTCTTGTTTATAACGCTTGGCTTTATGCTTTCACGGGTCGCGATTACCACTCATGACTCATTCGGCCGGCTGTATGTGAGCGGAGTGAACATTTGGATTATGTCCCAGGCCTTCGTGAATATTGCCGCTATTTCAGGCCTAGCGCCGCTGACGGGCATTCCGTTGCCGTTTATCAGCTACGGAGGTACCGCGATCATGACTCTCTTGGCGGCTTTGGGAATTGCCTTGAATGTGGCGAAAGAATAATCTAAACCCCGCCGAAGGCGGGGTTTAGATTAGGATGTGAGGGTATATACGGACTTAGGCCGTCGAGCTTACCGCGCGCATAACTGCGGATTTCAATCGGGCGGCTTTGTTGGCCTTGATAATGCCTTGTTTGGCGGCCTTATCCACGGTCTGGTAGACCTTGGAAAGCAGGGCTGAAGCGGCTTTGGTGTCGCCTGCGGCTATGGTCTTGCGGAATTGCTTGATGGCGGTTTTGTAGGCGTTCGTGCGAGCCAAATTTCGCGTGCGGCGCGTTTTAGACTGTCGGAGTGCCTTTTTGGCTGATTTCGTAATCGGCATGTGATGTAGAGATAGAATAGCACGGGTTTGAATAAAAAACAACCCCCTCTGCGCGCTCGGCGCGCAGAGGGGTATCTGCCGAGAGCAATATGTGCCGTCGAATCAACGACATCTTCGCTCGGGCAGTTTTGCGGCGGCACGATATGCTTCGAATCACACACTCCTTCGCCCGCCGCAAACTCGAAAGATTCTGGCGCGAGGTGCATCTGGGGCTTCGTACGCCATCGCGTTTTTCGTACCCCGCGCCGGATTGCCGAGGAAAGGCATTTTCTGTTTCGTGTCAACCGCCAACGCGCCTTTCTCGCAGCAAACTTGAAAAGAACAGGAAACGTGGCGGACGGGGCACAGAGCCCTTCGCAACACTGCGGTGCTCGCCCCGTCCGCCATTGCGGGCAGTGGTTCATTCGAATCAGGTGTAGAGACACCCGCAATTTCAATGAGTGAGGGTTTGATGCAAGCGCCCACTCGAATCATTTTTTGTCACATCGCCCCCTCTCTTTAATTCCCAGATTGAGAACCAAGGAGAGAGGTCCCTGTGCGCGAAGCGCGCACAGGGACGTTGGCAGAGAAACACTCTCGTTCTCGTAGCATCACAGGTCTCGTCTCTTCAGCCAATGAGTAGGAGTTCACGCCGCCGGTTCGGACGCATCCGGCCGCCGGGCGTGTTTCTCGGCAAGGTTCGTCCACTCGCCGTAGAGCCAGAGGACGAACTCGGTCAGCAGGCGCCACTTGGCCATATTCCGAATGTGGCCCTTGGTGTACTTCTTCACGGTCTTGCCGCCGGTTTCGACCATGACAGGTTCGGGGTAGCGCTCCTGGTAGGCCTTCTTGATTTCCAGGAGCCGCTGGCCCCAGACGCTGTCGGGCCGATATTCGGCCTGGCCGGCGAAGAGGTACAGCGACTGGCGAATCCACGGGTTGTACCCCGAGTACTCGCCGGCCCGCATCCGCGGGAAGCGTCCGTCCGGCAGGACCTGGGTCCCGCAGAACTTGTTGAACTTCCATTGCGTCGCGAAGCGCCGGACGTCGCCGATCGGGCCGATGATGCCGGCTGCGATGACTTCGCCGATTCCTTCCACGCCGGCCAGGACTTCCTGCCAGACGGGGATCTTCTGAACGGCGGCCTTGAGCTGGTTCTCGGAATACTTCTCTTCCTTGATGAGCAGCTGCAGGGTCTGATCGTTGGCCTTGCGTTCGTCCCAGGCATCCTCGATGGATCCTTCCGGGAAGCGGCCGTCGACGGAGAGAAAGATCTCGCCGATGAACCGCTGGCGGAGCCGCTGCTGGCAAGCGATGCGCGCCTTTTGGGCGTCGCGCCGCGCGTACAGTGCTTCCTTGACCGCGATCAGATCGCGGTCGGCGGGATCAAGGAGATAGAACGCGCTCGGTTCCTGCTCGAAGAGCGAGATGAGCGTGAGCGAGTCGTCCTCTTTGGTCTGTTCTTCCGTCCGGCGGGCCTTGAGGGCGTACGCCGGAATGCGGAAAACCAGAGACCCGATCTCTTCGCCTCGGCGCGAAAGCGCCGAGGCGAAGAGATCTCCCGACCCGCCGAGCAAGAACAGCGCCGTGTCTCCCGTTCGGAAGCCCTCATGGGCTGCCGGCACGATCGTGATGGTCTTGCCGTCGTCCTTCTTCTTCACGATGTGGTGAGGCGGGAAGGCGGAGAGGTCTTCGTCTTCCGTTGCTGGGCGCCAGGCACTCGGCCAGCGGCCGAGCAGGAAATCCAGTTCCTCTTGCTCGGACTTCAGGTCGTAGGTCTTGATCGCGCCGTCGGCCTTGATGGCTACTTGCGTCGGCTGTTCTGCGCCTTTCGCCGTCTTCTTGATCCGATGCCGGATCCCGATGAGCCTGCTCATGTGAAACTCCTTTGAAAGTACAAATGAGGGATGAACGCACGTCCTTAGTCGAAACACTCACATGATCGCACTTTCACCCTCTCCGAAACCCCAAAAAATTGGAATCTCGGAGAGAGTCCCCTGTGCGCGCGAAGCGCGCACAGGGGATGACTGTCAGGGGCAGCGTCGTTATCGAATCACCGCAACTTTCGCTCCCGACAGTTTTGCGGCGGCATGACATGGTTCGGATCAAGCCGACAATCGCCGCAGCAAACTTGAAAAGAAAAATAACAGGAAACGTGGCGGACGGGCAGTCGACTCATCGAAACACCTCAATATTCTCCCGTCCGCCGTGGGCACGGAATAGATCAAATTAGATCATCGATCGCCCTACATATATTAAACTAAAAATCCAAATTTGTCAATTTTGCATCCACTGGGAATTTAGGCGGAGTCCCGGCAGACCCTTGAGGGACCGTTCGGAGCCGGGCAGGCGAGAGGGAGCGCAAAAGCCATCTGGCTTTTGACGCGATCCCGAAAGCGTCTGCCGGGACGTAACTACTGGGCCTTCATCTTCCGAATCTGTTCCTTGAGCGCCATCGCGTGTTCATAGTCGAATTTACGGATTGCGCGTTCAAGCATCCGTTCGAGCTGCTTTACCGCCTTGCCGCGGTTGCCATTGCCAAAGAAGACAACTTCCGTCGATCCCTCGCCGTAGCGTTGAGCTGACGCTTTGCGGGAAATCGGCAAATCGAAATCGCCGATTGATTTCACAATCGTCGTCGGGGTGATGTTATTTTCTGTATTGTAGATTTCTTGTTTTTGCCGGCGGCGGAGTGTTTCTTTGATGGCGGCATCCATTGAGCGGGTGATTTTGTCGGCGTAGAGGAGTACATGGCCGTTCTGGTGGCGCGCGGCCCGGCCCATCGTCTGGATCAGCGTCGTCGTATTGCGCAGAAAGCCTTCTTTGTCGGCGTCCAAAATCGCAATCAGTGAAACTTCGGGCAAGTCGAGCCCTTCGCGGAGCAGATTGACGCCGACCAGCACGTCATAGTGGCCGAGGCGGAGGTCTTTAATAATTTTCAGCCGGTCGAGGGTTTTGATTTCAGAATGGAGATAATTGACTTTGATGCCTTCGCCCGCCAAGTGTTCGGACAAGTCTTCGGCCATACGCTTGGTGAGCGTGGTAACGATGACGCGCTCGTTGCGCGCGACGCGTTCTCGAATTTTGCCGACCAAATGGGGAATCTGATCCGCGGTCGGATGGATTTCAATGGTCGGGTCCAAAAGTCCCGTCGGGCGGATGAGCTGTTCAGCAATGTTCTTGCCTGATTTTTCAAGTTCGTACGCGGCGGGCGTGGCAGAAACGTAGACGGCCTTTTGAATGCGTTCCTGAAACTCGGGAAATTTCAGCGGCCGGTTGTCGATGGCCGACGGCAGGCGCCAGCCGTATTCGACGAGCGTGGTTTTGCGCGAGTTGTCGCCGTTGAACATCGAGCGTAACTGAGGCACGCTAATATGCGATTCGTCAATAATAGTCAAAAACTCGCCTTTCGATTTAAAGAAGTCCAGCAATGAATACGGCGGCTCGCCGGGTTTGCGGAAATCCAAATGGCGGGAATAGTTTTCAATGCCGTGGCAGTAGCCGGTCTGGCGCATCATCTCCAAATCGTTGGTTGTTTTTTCTTGAAGGCGGGCGGCTTCCTGGGCTTTGCCGTGTTTCTTGAGGTATTTCACGTGCTGCTGAAGCTCGCTCTTGATGTTTTCGATCGCCAGGCCGACTTTGCTGTCGCCGCTGATCCAGTATTTGGCGGGGAAAATGATCGCGTTAACGATTTTTTCATATTGCAAATCTTTCAATTCCAAATCTTCGGGATCGGCGATCGCGGCCCGGGCAAGTTTGGCAACGATGTTGTTCTTGAAGGTGACGCGCGTCACCTCCTGGCTGGTCGGGGAAACGATCTCAATTTCATCGGCCGTTTTTCGAAATGATCCGCGTTTGAGTTCAATGTCTTGGGCGTATTGCAAACGGATCAAGCTGCGCACCATTTCATTGGGCGTGATTTTTTTGCCTTCAAAAATTTCCAGACCGAGGTTTTTGTAGTCCTCGGGCGAACCGAGGTTGTAGATGCAGGATACGGACGCGACGACGATGACGTCGTCGCGGCTGACGATCGCCTGCGTCGCTGCGTGACGCAGGCGATCGATTTCTTCGTTGATCTTGGAATCCTTCTCGATATACGTGTCGGTATGGGGAATATATGCTTCCGGCTGATAATAGTCGTAATAGGAGACGAAATAGTGGACGGCGTTATTGGGAAAAAATTCTTTGAATTCTTTGTAGAGCTGGGCGGCGAGGGTTTTGTTGTGGGAAATAACCAGCGTCGGGCGCTTGTGCTGTTCGATGACTTTGGCCATGGTGAACGTTTTGCCGCTTCCGGTCACGCCCAACAGCACCTGGTGTTTTTTGCCGGCTTTGAGTCCTTTAACCAGCTTCTCGATCGCTTGCGGCTGGTCGCCCGTCGGTTCGAATTTTGAACTTAATTTGAACATTATATAGGTGAATGCTATCCTACATCTATGATTTCTTTCCTTGAAGGAAGCGTGGAGCATGTAGGCGATAAATACGCGGTTTTGTGCGCCGGGGGCATAGGGTATAGGGTTATAGTATCCCCCAAGGTACAGAATATGTTATCAAAAAACAAGGATAAAGTCAAGCTCCATATCCACTCGCAGTTGAACATGCGCGAAGGAACTTTTGATCTGTACGGGTTTCCTACGCGCGATGACTTGGAATTGTTTCATATTCTCACGACCGTCTCGGGCATCGGCCCGAAAGGAGCGATGAATATTCTGGCTGCGGTCGAGCCGTCCCATTTGAAAGCCGCGGTTGTGAACGAAGACGCCGATTATCTGAAAAAAGTCTCGGGCATCGGCCCGAAAGTCGCTCAGCGGCTCGTACTCGAATTGCGCGGCAAAGTGGACCACTTGGGCAGTACGCTCGACGCCATTGATTTGGGCCAGGAAGGCCACGCCACCGAAGCGCTCCTGGCCCTCGGCTACAGCCAGAACGAAGCTAAGGTGGCGCTCAAAGAAGCCAAAGGCGAAACGCTTCAAGAGCGCGTCCGCGAAGCGTTGAAAATTCTGGGCAAGAAATAATGAAATCATTTTTGCAGACAACCGAATGGCTGGAATTCCAAAAATCGGTCGGGCATGCCGGCTGGCGGTTTGATAACGGCAAAATCCGGGCGAATATTATACGGCATAACGTGCCGTTCGGAAAGAATTATTTGTATATTCCACACGGGCCCGAAATTTCGTTTGACGAAATTTCGGGCGGCCTCAAGAATGAACTGGCCCAATTCGTCGCATATCTGAAAAATCTTGCTCGTGAGCAGAATTCATTCTATATCAAAATGGAACCTTTGGACGACAAAGTTCCCGAGGTATTGCACGATTTCCGTTTTAAGAAATCAAAAAAAGAACTCCAGCCCCGGCGGACAGTGATCATGGACCTGGAAAAGAGCGAGCCGGAATTGCTGGCGGCGATGCATCACAAGACCCGCTACAACATCAAGGTTGCCGAGAAATACAACCTGACGTTTAAAGCCGGTACGAATATGGAGGCATTCTGGAAGCTGCTGAAACATACCGCTGTCCATGATAACTTTTCCACCCACCCGAAATCTTATTACGAAAAGCTATGCTCGACGCCGGGCATCACGGCCGAAACGATTTTTGTCGAACATGGCGGTCAGCCAGTCGCTGGCGCGATCTGGCTGGCTTTTGGCGATACCGCCTATTACCTTCACGGCGCAATGGACCGCAATCCGAAATACAAGCCGATGATGGCGGCCTATTTCTTGCACTGGGAGGCGATGAAGATGGCTAAGAAGTACAATATGAAGCACTACGATTTCTGGGGCATTGATGCCGCCAAATATCCGGGCGTCACACGCTTTAAGCTCGGCTGGGGCGGCCGCCAGATCGAATATCCCGGCTCATTCGATTTGTCAGTCAAGAAATTCTGGTATTTTGTGTATAAAACATTTCGAAGATGATTAAAGAAAGCGCGCTGGATAAAATCCTGTATCAGATTAAAAAACTCATTCCGAAGCCGGTGTTTGAATTTTTCCAGCCGGCGTATCATCGGACCCTGGCGCGGGTGGGCGCACTGCGGCACGGCTTCCCATCGAACAGGCTCAAAGTTATCGGCGTAACAGGCACAAAAGGGAAATCTACGACGGTTTTTCTGATTACTAAGATTCTCGAAGGCGCGGGCAAAAAAGTAGCGGCGATCGGATCGCTCGGCTTTCAAATCGGTGACCGTCGCTGGCCGAACACGCTCAAGATGACAATGCCCGGCCGGTTCCGGCTGCAGAAATTTCTGGCCGAAGCCCTGCGGGCGCAATGCGAGTATGTGGTCTTGGAAGTAACATCTGAAGGCATCAAGCAGATGCGCCACCTCGGTATTCGATTTGATACGGCCGTGTTTGTGAATATTCACCGCGAGCATTTGGAAAATCACGGCTCGTTTGAAAATTATCTGGCCGCCAAGCAGGAGTTGTTCAAGGCGTGTGGGCGGAATCATGTGTTGAATATTGAAGACCCGTATGCGGCCGAGTTTGCCAAGATTCCAGCCGAAAAAAAAATAACTTTTGGGCTCACGAACGGCGATGTGAAGTGCGACAGCTATGAAACCCGGTCCGATCATTCGGAATTCATGGTCCTGGGTACAAAAATTAATTTGCGCTTGGGCGGACGAGAATTTAACATCGCCAATGCCTTGGCCGCGATTGCGGTCGGATCGGTATACGGCGTTTCGACCGCGGATGCCGCGCGGGCGTTGGAAGCGATCAATTCAATTCCGGGCCGGATGCAATTTATTCAGAAAAATCCGTTTGCGGTTGTCGTGGATTATGCGCACACGCCCGATTCGTTGCGCGCTGTATATGCAGCGCTCAAACCCGCCGCGCCAGGACGGCTGATTGCCGTCCTGGGCGCGGCGGGCGGCGGCCGCGACAAATGGAAACGGCCCGAATTCGGCAAGATCGCCGATGAGTTGGCCGATGAAATTATTCTCACTGACGAGGATCCCTACGAGGAAAACCCGGAATCAATCGTTGAGCAGATCAAACAAGGCATCGGCCGGACCGAGCGCCTCCAGGTAATCATGGATCGCAAGGAAGCGATCGGCGCCGCGGTCGCCTTGGCGACCGCGGGCGACGTCGTCGTCATTACCGGCAAGGGCTCAGAAGTCTCAATGGCTGTGGCCGGCAATCGCAAGATTCCGTGGTCGGACGCGGAGATTGTCAAAGCGTTTTTACAATAATATACTAGCAATATGCCAGACCCTGAAGTCCAATTGACCGGAAGCTCTGCTCCGAAAAACTTTCGAACGGCGAATGAGCCGGGGATTTCATGGTTGATGGTAATCGTTTTGCTCATTCTGCTGGCGCTGGCGGTGATTATCTTCGGCCAGGGCCAGGAGGCGGCTGGGCCGATTGCGTCGGACTCGCCTTCGGCGAGTCCGACCGAAACCCTTCAGCCGCGCATCTACACAATCTCTTATGACGCCGGCGTGTTCAGCCCGACCAACCTCCGCATCCACGCCGGCGATACCGTCAAATTCAAAAATGAAAGCATTTTTCCGATCCATATCGTCTCCAGCGATATCGTGGGCTTCGACAGCGTCGGCGATATTCCCCAAGGCAGTTTCTTTTCGTTTACGTTCGCGGCTCGCGGGACATTTACCTATTACAATAGCCACAACAGCGATCAAGCCGGGACGGTTATCGTTCGCTGAAAAAGCATTTAACGTTCAATTATGAAAAATCCATTGACGATGCAGGTTGAGTCGGGGCTGGGGGCGGTGTTCGTAGTCGCGCTGGCGGCGTTTTTCATCGGCTTTCTGTTTATTATGATGAAAAATTTCAATTCCGACGCAATCGCCTTGAACGCGTCCCAAACGGAAGTTAAATTCATGTCGCAGACCGAGCGCCAGCTCATAAACGATTGGATCGTTGAAAACAACATTCAGATACCGGACGGAAAAGGATATCGGTATCTTGAGGAGCAGTACCCGAGCCGGCCGTGGCTGAAATAATGGAATTTAAGTTTAAACTTTTTTTGAGGGAATGCGCATTGTTTGCGCCGACGATGGCTTTGGGTTTGTTCACGGCCCAGCGGATGCTGGTTTTGAATCCTGGAACGCCGGCGCTTTCAGCGCCGGCGTTCTCGCTTGCCGATATCACTCTCTTGGTTGCCATCGTTGCGTTGTTTCTTGCCGGCCTGCGGTTCGGCCGCTTCGGACGCCTGATCCTTATCTTCTTTTTCTTTCTCGTGGTCTGGGCCGGCGCCGAAGCGGTTTTTGAGACGTTCGTCCCGTTTCCGGTTGATCTTATCTTCAGTGCCGGTTGCCTGGTTTTGTTTTCGCTATGGCGAAGCGTGGCTGTCCATGATCTGGTCGTCGGCATCGCTTTGGCGGGCTTGGGTGCCGCGATCGGTATCAGTATCACTCCGTCGTTCGCCTTGATCGCTCTCGTCATTCTCTCGTTCTATGACATCATCGCCGTGTACCAGACGGGTCACATGGTCCGCATGGCTCAAGGCATGATTCAAAACGGCGTGATTTTCGGATTTTTAATTCCCGAGGAGACTAAATTATTCCTGGCGCCGCGCCGCGAGGCGCATGATAAGATCGGGGCTGAATTCATGATTCTCGGTTCCGGCGATATAGCTCTGCCAATCGTATTTGCAGCGTCCCTGCTCCGCCAATCTACGGCTCAAGCCGCAATTGTGGCCGGTTTCGCCCTCATTGGGGTATTTATGACCCATCTGTTGTTCATTAACCAGCGGCAGCGGCGGGCGATGGCCGCCTTGCCGCCGATTGCGACCTTGAGTATCATTGGATATGTACTAACTACTCTCTTTTTCTGATGCGACTTACATTCTGCGGCGGTGCACAATCCGTCACCGGAGCCAACTATCTGTTGGAAATCGGCGAAATCAAGCTGCTCATTGATTGCGGTTTGTTTCAGGGCTCCGTTGAGGCGCAATTACGGAATTACGAATCCTTTCCCTATGATCCGAAGACAATTACGGCCGTATTTTTGACCCATAGCCATGCTGATCACACCGGCCGTTTGCCGAAACTCTACAAAGACGGTTTTCGCGGCAGTTTGTACGCGACGGCGCCGACCCTTGATGTCGCACGCGTAGCCTTACCCGACAATTTGAGTATTTTAATGTCGGAAGCGCGTCGCGCCGGGCGCGACGCGCTCTACACCGAAGACGACGTAAACCAAATGATGGCGCTTGGCAAGCCTACGCCTTACGGCCAGCCGATTGCCGTTGCTCCCGGTATTACTGCCATTCTGCATGACGCCGGCCACATTCTCGGTTCAACCATCGTCGAAATCAAAGCTGAAGGCAAACGAATATATTTCTCCGGCGATTTGGGGAACCCGCCGTCGCTGTTGCTGGAGCATTTTGAATATCCGCTCGAGGCCGACTATATTGTCATCGAATCCGCGTACGGCAATCGCGTTCACGAAGATCGCGCCCAACGCAAACAAAAACTCCAATCCGCGATTCGCGATACGATTCGCGCTGGCGGGGTGTTGATGATTCCCTCGTTTGCACTTGAGCGCACCCAGGAGCTGCTCTTTGAACTTAACAGTATGATCAATATCGGTGAAATTCCGCGCGTGCCGATTTTTATGGATTCGCCGCTGGCAACCAAGATTACTCAAGTCTTCCAGCGGCATACGGCGTATTTTAACGAACAAGCCCGGCGGATGCTCCAATATGATTCCAATTTGTTTGATTTTCCGGGCCTGATCTACACAATCACCAGCGAGCAATCCAAGCGCATCAATGAGGTTCCGGCCCCCAAGATTATTATCGCCGGATCGGGCATGTCCAACGGCGGACGGATTTTGCACCATGAGCGGCGATATTTGTCCGATCCCAGTTCAACGCTTTTATTTATCGGTTTTCAAGCCGAAGGCACGCTCGGCCGGCGCATTTTGGACGGTGCTACGTCCGTTAAGATTTTCGATGAGATCGTGGCGGTTCGCTGCCGCGTCGAAGCTATCGGGGGATATTCGGCCCATGCCGACCAGCCGATGATTCTTTCATGGATCAAAAAAGGCGCCGAAGGCGGCAAGCTCAAAAAAGTATTCACCGTCCAAGGCGAGGAAAATTCGGCCATCGCACTGGCGGCGGCAATCCGCGAGCGCCTCGGCGTTGCCGCCGAGGCGCCGCTGCCCGATCAGTCCGTCGAACTCTAGCCCTGGCCGCTTCGCGGCCAGGGTGTTTATATTTTGCACCCGCGGCTATGGTATACTATGGGCATGGAAGATACTCTGCAGACAAGGGCTGACGGCCTTCCGAACGTACCCCAGTCGCCGGCATCCGCCGATGGCCGGGCCAACATGAATGTGCCGGCCTCGAAGCTGCCGTCCTATACGGAGCCGAATGATTTTCGCACATCATTGCACTGGCGGGTGTTCCGGATCATCGCCGAATTCATTGACGGCTGGCAATTTCTCGCGGATTTCAAAAAAACAATTACGTTTTTCGGTTCGGCCCGCTTTCAGCCCGGCGATCGCTGGTATGAAGAAGCCCGAAAGCTCGGCGCTATGCTCGCCCGTGAAGGATTCGGCATTGTTACCGGCGGCGGACCGGGTATTATGCAAGCCGGCAACCAGGGCGCCAGCGAAGCCCAGGGCGACTCGATCGGCCTCAACATTAAATTGCCCGTCGAACAGCGCATCAACCCGTATGTCAAAGAAAGTTCTGCCTTTCATTACTTCTTTGTGCGCAAGCTGATGCTGTCATACGCCGCCCGGGCCTACGTCTTTTTCCCGGGAGGCCTCGGCACGCTCGACGAAGCGTTTGAAATTCTGACGCTCATTCAAACCAAGAAAATTTCCGACAAAATCCCCGTCGTCATGGTCGGCAAAGAATTCTGGGAGCCCATTCATAATTGGATTCACGAAGAACTCTTTTCCAAGCTGAAAACCATTGATGAAGGGGATATGAAGCTGTACACGATTGTCGATAGCGCCGAAGAGGCCTTTGCCATCGTCAAAAACGCGCCGCCGCGCGACGATTTCTTTTACTGATACGGCGAGCTGGAATTAGCACTCTTGACCTGGGAGTGCTAATCGATATATACTGGCTCTATAAGCGTAATTACCCGTATGAGCGAATTTAAAGTGAACAACATCATCATTCCCGAGGAATTACCGGTCATTGCTCTCAAGAATACCGTCGTATTCCCCAAAGTCGTTATTCCGATTATTGTCCAGCGGCCCAAATCGGTCGGCGCGCTTGAATTTGCCTTGGCCCATAACCGGCTGGTGCTGTTCGTGACTCAAAAGAACTCCGGCGACGCTATTACCCAAAACGAATTGTTCGAAGTCGGCACCATCGGCCGCGTGGTTTCGGTGTTCAAACTGCCCGACGGCTCTTCCAAAATTGATGTCGAAGGCATTGTCCGCGCCCGTGTCAACCGCTTCTCGGCCAACGAGCCGTTCCTCTTGGCCCAAGCCGAGCCGATGTCCATGATTGTTCGCAATAACCTTGAAGAAAAGGCCCTCCTTCGCCGCGCGATCGAGCAATTCCGCCTGATCAGCGAAGCGCGTTCGTTTCCGACAATTATGCCGGAGATTATCTATATGATGTCGCAATTGAAAGACACCGAGCATCTCATCAGCTTGATGACGATTAATTTAAACCTGGAAACCGAGGATCAGCAGCGGATGCTTGAGCTGGAAAGCGTCGTGGATATTCTGCGCCAGCTCAATGTGTATCTCACTCGTGAAGTTCAGATTCTCGAAGCCGAGAAAAACGTCGTCAAAGAAACCAAAAAGCAAATCGGCAAGATGCAAAAAGAACTCTTCTTGCGCGAGCAGTTAAAAAGCATCGAAAAAGAACTTGGCGTCGAGGACGAAAAAGGCGAGACCGAAGCCCTGCGGGCTAAGATTATGGCTGCTGGCATGCCCAAAGAAGTCCAGGAAAAAGCCATGAAAGAACTCACGCGCCTGGCCAAGATGCCCGCCTTCAACCCCGAAGTTTCGTATATCCGCACCTATCTCGATGTCTTGAGCGAATTGCCGTGGTCCAAGAAGACAAAAGAAAAGATAAATCTCAAAGAAGCCGAGAAAATCCTAAACGAAGATCATTACGGCTTGAAAAAAGTTAAAGACCGTATTTTAGAATACTTGGCCGTTCAAAAGCAAGTCGGTAAGCTCCGCGGGCCCATTTTGTGTCTTGTCGGGCCGCCGGGCACCGGCAAAACGTCCATTGGCCAATCCATTGCCCGTGCTTTGGGCCGCAAGTTCGTCCGTGTGTCGTTGGGCGGATTGCGCGATGAAGCCGAGATCCGCGGCCATCGCCGGACATATGTGGGGGCGATGCCGGGGCGCTTGGTGCAGGGAATCCAGACGGCCAAGGTCAAAAACCCCGTCTTCATGCTCGACGAAATCGACAAAGTCGGCTCCGATTACCGCGGCGATCCGTCGGCCGCCTTGCTGGAAGCCCTGGATCCCCAACAGAACGGCAATTTTTCCGATCATTATCTGGAGGTACCGTTCGATTTGTCCGACGTGATGTTCGTCGCTACTGCCAACACGCTAGAAACTATTCCGCCGGCGCTGCGCGACCGCCTTGAGATTATCGAATTTCCGGGCTATACCGAAGACGAAAAATTCCACATTTCCAAGAATTTCCTGCTGCCGAAGCTGTACAAGGATCACGGCTTAAAGAAACGCTCAATGGCGATTCAGGATGCCGCGTTGCGCGATGTAATCCGCGATCATACGCGCGAAGCGGGCGTCCGCGAGCTGGAACGCCAGCTGGCGACGATTGTCCGCAAGGTGACGCGCAAATTGGTTGAATCTCCGTCCGCGCGCACATTGACGGTAACGCCGGCTACGTTGCATTCGTATCTCGGGCCGATCAAATATCTCCACCAGGAAGCCGAAGCCCGCGATGAAGTCGGCGTGGCGACGGGGTTGGCCTGGACGCCGGTCGGCGGCGAAACTATGCCGATTGAAGTAACTAAGATCCCCGGCAACGGCCGCTTGATTATCACCGGCCAGCTGGGCGCGGTCATGAAAGAATCTGCTCAAGCTGCACTGTCATTCGCTCGGGCCTGGGTTGCCAAACACGGCGTTAAAGAAACAATGAACAAAGAAGACGTCCATATTCACATTCCGGCCGGCGCCGTGCGCAAAGACGGGCCATCGGCGGGCATTGCCATGACGACTGCCCTGGTCTCGCTGTTCATGGATAAAGCTGTACGCAAAGACGTGGCGATGACGGGCGAGGTGACACTGCGCGGCAAGGTGCTCGATATCGGCGGGCTGAAAGAAAAAGCATTGGCGGCGCATCGAGCGGGCATCAAAATTGTCGTATTGCCGCAAGGCAACAAGCGTGACTTAGATGACATTCCTAAAGAAATCCAGCGCGACATGAAATTCGTGTTTGTCAAAAACGTCGACGAGGTGCTCAAGGTCGCGCTTCGCTAGCCACTGGCCCGTGCTTGTGATCCGGCCCCAGATTTGCTAATCTGGGGCCGGATCTTTCTATGTCTGGCTATCAATTTGGTGTTGGCGTGGCTTTTGCCGCCGCCGGGTGTATCGCCTTGTTTTCAATTCGATCCAGCCTCCGGCATATTCAAAAGATCAAAGAACTTCGCCGCCAGGAAGAAGAGCGCCGCGCCGCGCGGGCCAAAAACCGGGAAATATTTCGGAATTTCTTTCTGAAGATGGAGCGCTATTTTGACCGGTGTGGCATTCCCATTTCGCTCAACTTTCCCAAC
>DASZRH010000017.1:0-8923 GCA_035549275.1 Minisyncoccota bacterium
GGCATAAACGCGCCGCGATTCCCGTTTTTCATTTGTTCTACCAAATCAATCTGTTCAATCGTAAACGGCCATGGGGTCATCCGATCTTTCAGTTCCGGGATCAACCCTTCGCGATCCAAACCAGCATAGGCCTCGGTACCCAGCAGAACCGATGCAGCGATCAGCCGCGCGCCGTGTAGTCCAGCCATATATCGGGCAAAATCAAGCGTCCGGTATTTGGGCGAAAAATCCGATTTATAGAATTCATGAAGCGGGTCAATGACGATGATCAGTTTGAGATTTGAAAAAGGCAGAATCAATGCTTGGCGCGTGCCGATGACGATGTGATTCGGATCTTCCTGGGCGCGTTTCCAAGCCGCGTACCAATCGGCATTGTTCGTTTGAGAGCGGATAATGTCAGCGGCAGGATATGCTTTGTGAAAATGCGAGATAAAAGTAATTTCGGGGACAACGATTAAAACCTGGCCATCGATGTCGGCAATCTGCGGTTTGAGCTGATTCAGCATGTCTTTGGAACGGGCGATAAACGTCAATGATTTCGGCGTTCGGTGTGATTCCGGCGTTGCCGGAATCACACTCATCGGATATTTTTTCTTCTCGAAAAATGGCGGCAGCATGGCTTTCATCGCCAGGCCCAACGGCGCGACATAGGTATTGGCTAGCCACAAAGCGCCCTTGAACTGATATTCGCTGATCTGCGCTCCGCCGGTTGCAACGGCGGAGAGTTTTTTGAGTTCAAATACCGATTTTTTCAGAAGTAATTTCCGGTTGGTCAATTCTTCGGAGCCAACGACAATGGCTGAAACTGACCGGCGATGCAGCGGAATTGTCACCACAGCACCTTTGGGAAGTTTTTCATCATGATAGTAGCTCAAAATCTGCGGCGTGTTCGGCGGCAAAACAGCAAGCGGGATCACTTCGATTACATAGACTTTTTTTGCGGGATTTTCAGGCATAAAAATACGATATACTAACTTCTGTAAAAATAACAGCTCCCCGACAGGGGAGCTTCAGCGAATTTGGCAGAATCGTTCTTCAAATTCACATGTGGGACAGATTAACATCGTTTGACCGGTGTAATATTCGGCTGAACGAGTGCAGTCAACGCAGGTCGGGACTTTTTTCTCACGGCGAAGCGTTTTGATCTGGCCATGGCAAGCGTAGCGGGTCTGCATGAGGCCAAAGGTGCACCACACGGCAAAGAGGGTAACTGCCAAATCTTTGAAAGAGAGGGCAAGAACCGAATCTTCGTAGGTTAACCGGTACTGGCATTCGTGTTCGCAGGGATGTTGGCCAGCAATACCCTTGGCGGGCGATCGTTGAACGAACGCGGCGAGGGAGGTCATAAGGTTCTGGCAAAACTATAGCACAATAAAAGCCCATTGTCCATGTACAAAAACCGCTGGTACGGCCGAAAAAATATGTTATACTTTTTTTATGTCCGTAAAAGTACGCTTGGCTCCGTCTCCGACGGGCTTTCTCCATGTCGGTACCGCTCAATCCGGTTTGTATAACTGGTTATTTGCGCGCAAACACAGCGGGAAATTTTATCTGCGCATTGAGGATACCGACCGCGAGCGATCAACCAAAGAATACGAGCAAAATATCGTTGAAAGCCTGACCTGGCTTGGTTTGACATGGGACGGCGAGATCACTCGTTCCAGCAGCAATCAGCCGCGCTATCAAGCGCTGCTGGGAAAACTCTTGAGCGAAGGCAAAGCCTTCTATTGCCACCATACACAGGAAGAACTTGAAGCCGAGCGGAAATCTCAAGAAGCTGAAAAATTGCCGCCGCGGCACGTGTGCGGCCACAAACATTCGGAAAAGGGCAGGGAAGCGGGGGGAATCGTCCGGCTGGCGGTAGATGAGGCATCGGATCGGATTATTTCGTTTGACGATGAACTTCGGGGCCGAGTTGAATTTAAACAGGCGCTGCTGGGGGATTTCAGCATCGGCCGCTCCGCGGCCGATGCGCTGTACCATTTTGCGGTCGTCGTCGACGACGCGGATATGGAAATTACGCATGTCCTGCGCGGCGAAGATCATATTTCCAACACGCCCAAGCAAATTTTGATTTATGAGGCTCTTGGTTTTCCGGTGCCGAAATTCGCTCACTTGCCTTTGCTTCTGGCGCCCGATCGCTCTAAACTTTCTAAGCGCCACGGTGCTACGGCGGTGCTTGATTTCAAGAAGGATTATCTGCCCGAAGCGCTGGTAAATTTTCTAGGTATTCTTGGATATACTTTCAACAGCGAACTGCTGACCAAGGAGGATATGGCCAAAGAATTCGATCTTGCGAAAGTACATAAATCAAGCGCAGTGTTCGATATCCAAAAACTCAACTGGCTTAATTCGCAATACATTAAAAAATTATCGTCGGCAGAATTTAAACGCGTCGCCGAATTACCGCACATTCCTGACGCAGCTGTGCCGATTATCATCGAACGGCTGGAAAAACTAAGCGATACACGCGATTTTGCGTATCTCTGGGAGAAACCGGATTATGATGCCGGATTGTTGAAGTGGAAGAAAGCCGATCTGTCTGCGGCGGCCAGCGCGCTGGCCGCCGTTCGGAAAATTTTGGATGCGTGGCAGGCGGAAGACGCCGATGCCGAAATTTTATTGCGAAATACGCTCGATTCCGCCGCAACCGAACTAGGGGACAGGGGACTGGTGTATTGGCCCTTTCGAGTGGCATTGACCGGCAAAGAAAAGTCCCCTGACCCTGTCCAGGTGGCCTGTGCCATCGGCAAAGGGGCCGCATTAGAACGTGTAGATGCGGCAATTGAAAAATTACGTACGTAACCGCTGAAATGATGCACCCACGATTACAACGGCTGAACATCTCCCGCTGGTCAGGCGTTTTGGTGCTCGGCGTTTTTCTCTTCGCCCACGTCGCCGGTGCCGCGGATGATGCTCATATCGCCGATCTCCAAAAGCAAATTGACCAGCTCGAAGCCCAAATCGAGCAAATCCAAAAACAGCAGGATCAATATCGTCAGAATATTGCCGGCACCCAGGCCCAAGCCCAGACGCTTCAGAACAAAATTAACGACCTAAACGGCCAGATCAGATATCTGGAAAACCAGATTTCATTAACCGGAGCTCAAATTGATAAAACGTCCGCTGAAATCGAGAAAACCCAGGATACGATCGGCGAGACGTCCACGAAGATAGACATTCAGAAGCGCTCTATCGCCGAGGCGATTCTATTTTTGGCCCGGCAGGATAAAGAAAGTCTGGTCGTCTCGCTTTTGAAGAACACGAATATTTCTGATTTTCTCCGCCAAGCTGAGTATGTGCATTCGGTGAACGCCGATCTCCTGGACTTGGTTGCCGACCTTGGCGACGCCAAAGCCCAGCTCGAAGATCAAAAACAAACCCTCGAAGGCAAAAAGCAGGATTTAGAGAGTTTCAAGCAGCAGCAAGCCGGCCAGAAATCGGCGCTGGACCAGACCAAGGGAGAGACGAATACCTTGCTGAAATCAACGAAAGGCCAGGAGGCGAAGTATCAGGATATGCTGACCGACACGGAAAAACTTGAGCAGGAAGTTAACGTCGAGATTTATAATTTACAGGAAGAGCTTCGCAAGACCATTGATCCGAACAGTCTGCCGACGGCTCGGCCAGGCGTGTTCGCCTGGCCGATTAAGGGTACCGTGACTCAAAAATACGGCTGCATCGAAACATCGTTTGCCCGCAAGAGCTACTCGCTCTGCAACAACGGCAAAGGCGGTTTCCATGATGGTTTAGATATTGCCGCGCCCTATGGCACCGCAATCAAGGCGCCGGCCGATGGGACGGTCGTGGGCTTTGGCAGTGCGCCGTATGCTTACGGTACTTGGCTGGCAATTCAGCATGACAGCGGGCTGGTTACCGTCTACGGACACATGTCGGTGCGCGTGGCCAATACGATCGGTCAGCGTGTTAAAACGGGCGACGTTATCGGCAACGTCGGTACGACGGGGCTCACGACCGGCCCGCACCTGCATTTTATGGTGTATATTCCTAATACATTCCGAAGCCAGCCGAGCAAAATTTCTGGCACACTGCCGATCGGCGTGCCGCTTAATCCCAATGATTACTTATAATTTATGATTACTGTTGTTGTTTTAGGCGGAGGATTCGGAGGAATACGCTGCGCGTTGGATCTGGCAAGGAAGGGCAGGGAAGCAGTGCGCGTGATTCTTATCGAGCGAAATTCTTATCACTTATTCACCCCTTCTTTGTATGAAGTTGCTTCGGCATATCCGGTGCCCGGGGATACGGTTTTTCATGTGCCGTTGCGCCGGGCGGTAGCTGTGCCGTATCGGGAAATCTTCGCAGGCAAGAATATTGAAGTTGTCCAAAGCGAAATCATTGCTGCGGACTTGGCGGCTCATGAGGTAACGCTCAAAGGCGGCGACAAGATCCCATTCGATTATTGTGTACTGGGCCTGGGCAGCGAGACGGCCGATTTTGGAATTTCCGGCGTCAGGGAGTATGCATATCCGTTCAAGACGATCGAAGATGCTTTGGCCATCAATCAAAAGATGCACGAACTTTTCAAATTGTTTCGGGATACGTCGCAGCCGACTCCGATCAAATTTCTGGTCATCGGCGCTGGCTTTGCCGGCGTCGAGCTGGCCGCAGAGATCGCTTCCTATGCCCGCCAAATTGCCCGTGATCTCGATTTGCCGCGGAAATCATTTTCCGTGGCGCTCTTTGAAGCCGCGCCGACCATCCTGCCCATGATCGACGCGCGCTATCGCGCGTCGATCATGGCGCGGCTGACGGAGCTGGGCGTGGCCGTTATGGCCGATTCGACCATCGAATCCGTGGCAGCCGATTCCGTGTCCTTGAAAAGCGGTCAGACCGTGTCGGGAGCTATGGTGATTTGGACGGCTGGCGTCCGGGCCAACTCCACGCTCGGAGCGATCAAGGGCCTCCATCTGACCGAACGCGGCAAGATTGCGATTGATCGCACGCTCGCAGTCCCCAACTTCCCTCATACATTTGCAATAGGAGACATCATCGAATGCATTGATCCAAAAACCGAAAAGCCGGTTCCCGGCCTCGCTTATACGGCTAAAGCCCAGGCCTCGGTTGCCGCCGCTAATATTCTTGCCGACTTCCGCGAAAAAAAGAAAAAACAATATCTCCCGCACTATAACGCTTGGATTGCACCGGTCGGCGGCAAGTTTTCTTTTTCGCACATAAATAATTCAATGACCTTCTCCGGTTTGATCGGCTGGCTGGTGAGGGGACTGGTTGATCTCCGATATCTCTTATCCATCCTGCCGCCGATGAAAGCATTCCGATTGTTCTGGTCGGACCAGATGATGTTTACAAAAAATGACTAATATGGTGAAATATGTTTCCCGGGCGAGGGGAGTGTGGCGAATTTTTATCAGTGCCCTCTTGGGATTATTTTTCATTGCGGCGGTGCCAGCACTCGGCTACGAAGTCTCAAACGATGCGTCGCGATCGTCTTCTCTCGTTCCGGAAATTAATTTAAAAAATATTTTTTCGGAAATTAATTTTATTCATAATCTAACGCCGCTGATCAAAAAGGTTTATATTGGCGGCGTTTCGCCAAGCGCCGGTGACCTGGCCAAGCTCTCAAGTGTTTCGCTCGACGATATCCATGGGGGCCAGTTCGGATTCACGGGCCTGGTGCTGGGAGTCCTGAAAGGGGTAGTAGGAGCCGTGTCCGAAGTCTTTCGTGCGGCTACGGGCCTTATAGGAGGTCAGTCGTAGCAGTTTATATTGGAATAAGGCGAAGATATTAATTGTTCCGATCGGGCCGTTTTAAAAGGATTATACGTCGCATAATCTACATTGTGCGACTAGATACGTATTTCCGAACGGGTCTCCCCTTGGATATTTTTGAATAAAAATAATTTTTCATTTAATAAATTATTTTCTTATCAGATACTATTCCCTTGCAGGGTGTCAATCCTCTCCCTGATTTCTATTTATTTTAATTTAATTCTCTCTTTGGCCGGTCGGCTCGTTTTTGCCTTTTTCTTCTTTTCAGCTATCATAGGGCTATGCCTAAACTTATTTTTGATATTGAAACTACTGGGGTCGATTTTGATGAATTGGATGGTACTTCTCAAGAACTGCTGCTGAAAGAACTTGAGACCGACGAGGAACGGCAAGCTGTCCGCGACGGCTTGGGTCTCTCGCCGCTTACCGGCCGCATCGTCGCGATCGGTGTTTTGAATCCTGACACCGGAAAAGGCTGCTTGTACTACCAGCGCCAGAATGACGAACAGGAAGAAACGATAGATACGATTACCTATCTGCCGTGCGCCGATGAAGCGGAAATTTTAAATAAATTTTGGGAAGCTGCCGCCAAGTATGACCAGCTGATTACGTTCAACGGCCACTCGTTCGATTGTCCGTACGTGATGATCCGCTCGGCTGTGCTCAAAATCAAGCCGCCGCTGAATTTAATGGGTTACCGGTTCGGCGACCGCCCACATCTTGATTTGTACGACAAGCTTTGCAACTACGGTGCTGTTCGCTTCAAACGCTCATTGCACCTCTGGTGCCAGGCCTTCGGCATTGAAAGCCCGAAGGGCGATGGGACTTCGGGGGCTGATGTTGATCGCCTCTTCAAAAAAAAGAAGTGCCGCGACGTCGCAATTTATTGCGCAGGTGATCTGAAAGCTACGGCGAAGCTCTATCAATACTGGCTTGACTATTTCCCGCCTTCAAGTTCGAGGTAGTGAAACCTTGATTTTTCTGAAATATCTGGTATATTGTGGCAAGTACCTATGACACGCAGAGAAAAACGGCGGAGCGATCGATCTCTGGTTGCTTCGATTCTTATCATGATTCTCCTGATTGCTGCCGCGTTCACATTCGGCAGCGGCCACCTTATATGGGGCGCGGTTCTGGCCTTTGTTACTGCGCTAATGTTTTACTTCCAGCTCCGCCGCTGTCCATACTGCGGTAGCTGGTGGACTGCCGTCTATCGAGGTCCTTCGACGGTTACTGACCATCAGATGCACTATCGCTACTGCGGTACCTGCCACAAGCTCAAGTGGCTCGATGGAACGGAAAACCCCCGCTGACGCGGGGGTTTAAACTTTGTTTGCTAGCCGTTTGATCGAGCCGCTTTGGTGCGCGCATTCTCGGTCAGGAATTGTTTGCGCAATCGGACGCTTTTCGGGGTAATTTCCAGATATTCGTCGTCGCCCATAATTTCCAATCCCCGCTCGAGCGTTAATTCCAGCGGCGGAGCAAGCATGACGTTTTCGTCCGAGCCCGAGGCGCGCATGTTGGTCAATTTTTTGCCCTTAATTGGGTTGACGGTCATGTCGTCGCCCTTGGAAACATCACCGATAACCATGCCTTCGTAAACTTCTGTGTTGGGGCCGATGTATAATCGGCCGCGCTGCTGAAGATTGTCCAAGGCATAGGCCAGAGCCTTACCCGTCTCCTGGGAGACCATGGAACCGACGGAGCGTTTTTTGATTTCGCCGGCGGAGGGCTTGAAGCCGACAAAGCGGCTGGCTAATATCCCCTCACCTTTGGTATCAATAATAAATTCATTACGAAAGCCGAGCAGACCGCGAGTCGGAATGTCGAAGTTCATGCGTACGTTGCCGTGGAGCTGGCTCATGTTGGTCATCACACCGGCGCGCTTCTGAAGTTTTTGGATTACGATGCCCGATGATTCCTCGGGGACATCAATCGTCGCTTCCTCAAACGGCTCAAGTTTCTGGCCGTTCTCTTCTTTAAAAATAACTTGCGGCTGGGAAACTTGAAGTTCATAGCCCTCGCGCCGCATGTTTTCCAGGAGGATGGCGATATGAAGTTCGCCGCGGCCGTAGACTTTATAAAATTCGTTGGATGAGAAACCGACGCGCAGACCGATGTTGACCTCCAGCTCGCGTTCAAGGCGTTCCCGAATCTGGCGGCTGGTCACGAACTTCCCTTCCCTGCCGGCGAATGGTGAATCATTAACCAAGAAATTCAAAGAGATCGTCGGTTCGTCAACGCGGATTGCCGGCAAGGGTTCGGCGTCCGGCGTCGAGCAAACAGTCTCGCCGATATAAATATCGGGAATACCGGCGATCATAACGATATCGCCGGCTTCGGCCTTGTCGGTTTCCGTGCGCTCCATGCCTTTAAAACTAAAGAGCTTGGTGATCTTGCCTTGGCGGGTCTCGCCGGTCGGCGTGCGGACGTATACGGCGTCGCCGTTGCGCACCGTACCGTACCAGACGCGGCCGATACCCAGACGGCCAAGAAAGTTATCATAGCCCAAATTAAACGGCTGAAAGCGCAAGGGCGCGCCGCTGTCGGCCGGCGCGGGCGGTACGTATTTCAAAATTGTATCCAGAAGCGCCGTCAGATCTGTGGTTTCATCTTTCAAATCAAGTTTGGCCACGCCCAGCCGGCCGACAGCATATACGGTCGGAAATTCGATCTGGGCGTCATTGGCGCCAAGATCAATGAAAAGCTCCAAAACTTTTTCATGAGTTGCGTTCGGATCGGCGGCGGGTTTGTCGATCTTATTGATTACGACAATCGGTTTTAGGCCGAGTTCAAGCGCTTTCTTGAGTACGAATTTCGTTTGCGGCATTGGGCCCTCTTGGGCGTCCACCACCAGCAAGACCGAGTCAATTGAGCGCAACACGCGCTCGACTTCGGAACCGAAGTCGGCGTGGCCGGGCGTGTCCACGATGTTGATCTTAGTGTCTTTATAGAATAAGGCCGCATTTTTGGCGTAAATAGTGATGCCGCGCTCTTTTTCGATGTCGTTACTGTCCATAGTAAATTCCGACTCCACCATGCCGGTTTGTTTCATTAATGCGTCGGTCAGGGTCGTTTTACCGTGGTCGACGTGAGCGATAATTGCGATGTTGCGGATTTCCATATATCAAAATAAGGCAAAGAAAAAGCGCGAGTATACTGGTCCCCCGGT
>DASZRH010000018.1:0-9452 GCA_035549275.1 Minisyncoccota bacterium
GCGGAGTATTGAAACGGCCCGCGCTTTGCGCGGGCCTTTTCAATACGGCTCTGACGTGGTATATTCACGCCAGCAATTATTCACAACAAAAGCGAAGAACGCAGCAAGGCATCAGGGCTGAATTAGCCAATCAGCGAAACCGCTTACGGTTTCGCTGATTGGCTAGCATTGCTCGGGCCTCATGGTGAGACCACTCTCCTCTTTTGTCCGTTTTCATGGCGGAAATTAAAACGTATAAGACAGAATTTGCCGGCCAGCCGCTGATGGTTGAGACTGGCCGTTTGGGCGGCCAGGCCAATGCCACGGTGCGCGTCCAGTACGGCGAAACTACCGTTCTCATCAATGCTACCATGTCGGCAAGCGAAAAAGCGGTTGACTATCTGCCGCTCACCGTCGAGTACGAAGAGAAATACTATGCCGCCGGCAAAATTAAGGGCTCCAAATGGATCAAACGCGAAGGCAAACCCTCCGAGGAAGCCATTTTGACGGGCCGAGTTATTGATCGTACGATCCGGCCGCGATTTAATTCCAATATCCGCAACGAAATCCAAGTGGTTGCGACGGTACTCTCTTTTGATGGTGTAAATGATCCCGATATGCCGGCTATTTTCGGCGCTTCCATTGCCCTGATGATTTCGGATATTCCGTTTGATGGTCCGGTAGCCGGTGTTCGTGTCGGCCGCATCGGCGGGGATCTCGTTATTAACCCAAGCTATAAGCAACGCCAGGAAAGTGATTTTGACGTTATCGTTGCCGGCACGGCTGGCCGTATCAACATGATCGAAGCCGGTGCCAATATTGTCGGTGAAAACGATATGGCCAATGCCATTGCCAAGGGGTTTGACGAGCTGCAGATCCTGGTTGAATTCCAGAAGAAAATCGCAACTGAGATCGCCAAATCTAAGAAAGTTCTGAATATTGCCGAGCACGATGCTTCCCTGGTTGCCGTCGTTCGCGCATTTTCGGAAGACAAGCTGCGCGTGGCTCTGTATCTACCTGGTAAAGGCAAGAATGAACTTTATGAAGGGCTGGGCCAGATTAAAGCTGAACTCATGGAGCATTTGAAGCAGCAGTTTGCCGAAAATCCCGATTTAAGTAAGAAGTTAAACGAAGCAAGCGTTATTTTTGAGGAAGAAATTGATCGAATGGTGCACAAGAACGTTTTGGAGGAAGAAAAGCGTCCAGACGGTCGCAAGACCGATCAATTGCGTCCCCTTTCTGCCGATGCGGGATTATTACCACACACTCATGGTTCAGGCTTATTTAACCGCGGTTCAACCCAGGCCTTGTCAATTCTGACGCTGGCCGCGCCGGGCGCTGAACAGTGGCTTGAAACGATGGAAATTGATCTGACTAAGAAGCGCTTCATGCACCACTATGTCTTCCCTGGCTACAGTACGGGCGAAGTCAAAAGAATCGGCGGCCTCGGCCGGCGGGAAATCGGCCACGGGTATCTGGCCGAGCGCTCTCTTGAGCCGATTATTCCGACAAAAGATGAATTTCCATACACCATCCGTGTTGTGTCAGAAATTTTGTCCTCGAACGGGTCATCTTCAATGGCGTCGGTCTGCGGTTCCACGTTGGCCCTTATGGATGGTGGCGTACCCATCAAAGCGCCGGCCGCCGGCATTGCCATGGGTTTGATGTTCGATGAAAAAGGCGAGAAGTACAAGATTCTAACCGACATTCAGGGACCTGAAGACCATCACGGCGACATGGATTTGAAAGTCGCTGGCACCCGAGACGGTATCACGGGCATGCAGATGGACGTGAAAATCGAAGGTATTACGCCGAAGATTCTTCATGAAGCCTTAATTCAAGCCAAAAAGGCTCGCTTGGAGATTCTGGACGTGATTGCATCCGCTCTGCCGTCTGTCCGTCCGGAATTGTCGCCTCACGCTCCTCGCGTAAAGATCATCAAGATTAATCCCAAGAAAATCGGAGCGGTTATCGGTACCGGTGGAAAGACGATTAATGAAATTATTGAGCGCACCGGCGCCGAGATTGATATTGAAGACGACGGTTCTGTATTTATCACCTGCAATACTGCTGAAGGCATGAAATTGGCTTTGGACTTGATTAACGAATTAACCTACGAACCGAATCCGGGTGATGAATTCGATGGAACCGTTGTGAAAATTATGGATTTCGGCGCGTTTGTGGAGATTTTGCCGGGAATTGATGGTCTGGTCCATGTCTCGGAAATGAGTCGTGAACGAGTCCGGCACCCGAGCGATATTCTCACCGAAGGCCAGAAAGTCCATGTCTGGGTCAAAAATATTGACGATATGGGGCGCTTGAACCTCACTATGAAGGGTCAGCGGAAATAGCATCTGTACAAAATTATTTTTGGCTATGCTACAATGAAGGCAATTATTTAAAAGATTTAGAATTGCCTTTCGCGATTCCAGATCTCCCTCACTATGGCAGATGTCCCGGGCCAGAACCCACCGACGAACCCGCAAGCGAATATTGATGAATTGGTCAAAGAATTAAGCCGTCCTCAAGGCGGTGGAACCGCTCCTGTTCCTCCCGCTCAACCTGCCCCGACCACTCCCGCTGTGCCGTCTGCGCCCATTTCTCGGCCCGCTCCCGCCCCGGCCACTCCAAAACCGGCTCCGGCGCCAGCTCCCGCTGCTCCAAGCGTTTCAGCACCGCAAACCCAGCCTCGGGAATATCAATCGAGCATTCGCACCATGAGTGATGATGTGAGCAAGCTTAAAGCGGGACAACCGCTTCAGGGGGTCACAATGCCGCGGAAAGTTCCAACGGCTCCGACAATGCCCGCTCCCGCCCCGGCCACTCCAAAACCGGCTCCGGTGGCTCCAGTTGCCCGTCCTTCCGGGCCCACAGCTACACTCGGGCCGTCTCAGTCGTCGCGGCCGGCGCCTGGTTTGCCTCGGATTCCCGGCCAAACATCGCCTACTCCTCAGCCGGCCGCTCTTGATCCCAAAAGCCAGTTTTCAGTTCCGGAGACGGGGGGCTCTACTGGCGGAACATCTCGCCGCCCGCTCATTTTTTTGTTGAGTATTTTGGCGGCGGCTATTGTCTTAGGCGGCGGCTATTGGTATTTCTTTATCCGTGACTCTGAAGAGGTGGTTGTCCAGACGCCTACCCCGACTATTACTCCAACCCCGACGCCTGTAAATGTGCGTCTGAGTGACATTTTTCCCTCTCGAGCCGCCACGATTGCACTCCCGGCAACAGGAGATGCACTCCAAGCGTTCCTGAACTCATACAAAACCAACATAACGCCGTCCCTGGGATTATTTAGCCAAATTGCGGTTACGGATGCCAACGCGACCATTGCGCTGACGCCATTCCAGCTTCTTTCGCGATTCCTTATCAATTATCCGGCCGATATCAATAATTTAATTGGCAGTGATTCAGCTGTCCTGGTCTATGGGCAACAGGAAGCGTTTACCAGCGCCGGCAAGATAACGCAGGCTGCGGCGGGAGCTAAACGCCTGGTCTTCATTACAGAATTAACCAGCCCCGCCTACGGAACACTTCAAAGCTGGGAGCCGACAATGTCCAATGACCTTGCTTCTCTTTTTGGGATTACACACAGCAAGAATCCTGATCCTTTTTTGAGCACCGATTATCAGGGTACCTCGGTTCGATACAAGAACTTTACATTCCCCGACGCCTCGATTGATTATGGAATCTTATCTTACCAGGGCAAATCTTATTTGATTATGGCGGGATCTCGAGAAGCAATGTTTGCGGCGATTGACGCCATTCGCCTCTTCTCTCAAACAGTCGGATCATAACGGTCCCAAAGGGATGTGGATAGAGTGGTGACAAGGTGACATGTCACCCGTGTCACCATGTCATGGTGACAGTGTCACCTGTCACTTGTGTCACCTAAAAAAGATTAGGAATAAAGCCAAAAAATTATGGTGACAGGTGTCACTGGTGACAAGCTTGTCACCAGTGACACCTTATCCACAAAATTTCGTTGACACCTGTCACCCCTTCGAACTATACTGTATCCAGTACCTCGCAATGTTTGCTGTCTAGCGGTTTCGAAATTAGCTGCGGATCGCCGGCAGCCACACAATAGACAGCGCAGATGTCGCTTTTTCTCTACCCTTTTCATTTTTGACCGAAAGAGCGCTACCTGCGCTGCTTTTTTTTCCAAAAATGACAGATTTTTGGAATTTGATATATACTGTTAGTATCCCCATTCAGTTTGATTTAATTGCTGTATTCCTGATATGTCCGTCCGATTGTTTTCTGCCGCGATAACTGGGATTGATGCTCAATTAATCGAAGTTGAGGTCGACTCTACGCCGGGTTTGCATGCTTTCAATATCGTTGGTCTGCCGGATAAGGCAGTCCAAGAATCAAAAGAACGAATTGCTTCGGCGATTCGGACCAACCGTCTGGCTCCGCCGAGTGCCAAGCACAAGAAAATCATCATTAACCTCGCTCCCGCCGATATTCGGAAGGAAGGGCCGTCGTATGATCTTCCCATTGCCGTTGGGTACCTCCTGGAAACACGCCAGATTTCTTTTCAGACTTCGGATAAGCTCTTTTTGGGAGAATTATCCTTAGATGGTTCAGTGAAAGCCGTGAATGGCGTTCTTTCAGCAACGCTGATGGCCCGAAATGCAGGTTTTAAAGAAATCTTTGTGCCAACTGCTAATGTGGCCGAAGCGGCTGTTGTTGAAAATATCGGGGTCTTTGGGGTTCAGAGTATTACGGAAGTTATTGATCATCTTTCGCGAAAATCTCTTATACCCCAAGCCAAACGGACATCTCCGCTTGCTACCGAAATTGAAGGAGTTGGGGATTCATTCCGCTTGATTAAGGGTCAATATGCTGCCAAAAGAGCATTGATTGTGGCCGCCTCTGGCGGCCACAATCTGTTAATGAGCGGCCCGCCTGGTACAGGAAAGACCTTGCTTGCCAAGTCACTGATGGATTTGCTCCCTCCCCTGCTATTTCCCGAAGCGGTTGAAGTTGCGCGGATATATAGTGCACTTGGTTTGCTTAAAAATGGCGTATTTCCTCATCAGCGGCCATTTCGGAATCCTCACCATACTGCTTCCGCCGCCGCTATCGTCGGCGGCGGAAGCAGTCCTCGGCCCGGCGAAATCAGTTTGGCTCACCGAGGCGTCTTATTTCTCGACGAATTTCCGGAGTTCTCTAGAAGCGTTTTAGAGGGCCTCAGAGAGCCGCTGGAAGAAGGAATGATCACAGTCTCGCGTGCGGCCGGTTCCGTGCGTCTACCGGCCAAATCTATGCTTATAGGGGCTATGAATCCCTGCCCTTGTGGCAACCTGGGAAGTCCCGGTGAAACATGCACCTGTTCCCCGATACACATTACCCGGTATCGAAAAAAAATATCCGGTCCGCTGCTTGATCGGATCGATATCCAAATTCTTGTCCCTAGAGAAACGACTGTTTTTGAAAAAAACGCTGAATTAATGCCAATCGAGGAATTTAAAAAGATAAGACACTTGGTAGCGGCGGCCCGGGCAATTCAGGCGTCTCGATTTTCAGATATCGATATCTTGAGCAATGCTGAAATTACCTACAAAAATATAGATTTGTTTTGTACGCTGACCCCAGCTGCCGAATCGCTTCTTAAACAGTTTATTTCTGCTAAGAATCTTTCTTTGCGTACTTACCACAAAATCAAAAAGATCAGCCGTACCATTGCCGATCTTGATGCAGCCGAGCCCATTGGAGAAAAGCATATTGCCGAAGCAATAAGCCTAAAAGTGAATGAAAAGTTAACTTCCGGAGGTCTTTAACTATTTTGCGAGCGGATTCTTGGCACCGTGAACCTCAAAGTGGAGATGGCAGCCGGTTGAGTGGCCGGTTGTGCCCATGAGAGCAATCGTCTCACCTTTGGTAACAGTTTCCCCAGCGTTGACGAAGAGCTTGCTTAAGTGGGCATACAAAGTTTCTGTGCCATTTCCGTGAATTACTTTGATGTATTCACCGAAGCCACCATTCCAGCCACTTGAAAGAGCAATCGCTACTGATCCATCTGCGGCGGCATGAATGGGTGTCCCGCAAGAATTGGCGATATCGACGCCATTGCGATCATGGATAATTCCCCAATCGTAGCCGGTGGTAGGAATCAGGAAGTAGTCACCCAGGTCGGGTAAGTGAGAAAAATTTTGAGCGGTAGACACTACGACTGACGTCGAAGAAACCCTGTTAGAACCTGGCACAGTTCCATTGGGAACTACGATGTCATTGCCAACAGTTAGTTGGTTATCGGTGATGTCATTGAAGGCGATAATTTTGTCGGCATCGGCGTTGTATTTTTTGGCGATGCTGGAAACCGTATCGCCTTTGGCAACGGTATGAATAACACCAGAAATTGGAGGAATTTTGAGTACCTGACCAGGACTGATTGCATCGGCACTCTTTAAATTATTGGCCCAAATAATGGAATTTACACTGACACCGAAGTCGGAGGCAATGAAAGAAATGGCATCGCCTGGTTGGACCGTGTATTCGATTACTTTGTTGGGCAAGAAGCTCGTAAGGTAATCGGTTGAGCTGGGATCGGAAGCCACAATAGAGTTCTCTTGGATTGAGGAAGAAAGCAGGTTAATATCAGAGCCGCGACCGGAAGTATCCTGTTGAACTGCCAGTCCGCTAATATCGGCTAACTGATCATCCGGGCCCGAAGCATTAATGGCGGCTGAAGTTTCCTCGATGTAATGATGGACAACGGAATTAAAAAATCCTGATTCGTCGCCGGTGTGGCTTTTCAGGACGATCAGGATAAGCGCAAGACTGACGGTGGTGAACAGTTGGACCCCTTTGTGGCTGCTCGTTTTCTTTAAGCGGGCATAGCCGGCAGAACCGGTAATATGCAAGCGGCGAAGCAGTTTTTTGAGGTCTGTAAAAATGGGATTTGGCCTTAACAAAGACAAAAGTTCTCTGGACGAGAACGTGCTCTAAGGGTATCACAAAACCGGTTGTTGGTCAATCAGGTTTGTGGATAGGTTTTGGGGTGTTACAGTAAGAGAATGAAACCAGCTTGGCATAATTCAATTGGGCCGCTCGGGGAAAAATATGCAGCACAGTATTTGGCCCAAAAAGGATATCGAATACTGGCTCATAACTACCGAAAACCATGGGGTGAAGCAGATATTATTGCCCTGAAAGAAGGGGTTGTTGTTCTTGTAGAAGTAAAGACCAACAGTCGAGAGATGGTTGGGTTTGAGCCGGAACTTCGTGTAAATCATGCAAAGCGGATTCGAATGGAACGGATTGCTCGAACCTTTCTTGTTGAACATCGCCTTGGAGAAGAAACTTCTTGGCAAATGGATGTGGTGGCAATTACCCTTGATCTAGACCAGAAAACGGCAAAGGTTCGGCACTATAAAAACATTGAGTGAGGGGTGACAGGAAACAGGTGTCACTAGTGTCAGAATAGGTGTCACTAGTGACAAGGTGACAGGTGACACCATGTCACCCCAGGGGTGTCATGGTGTCACCTCTAAAAATTGTCTTTTTAAGCCATCTTCTGCTGCTTTACAAATATCAATAAATTTGATATAATGTAGTTATTCAGTGGTGACAGCCCTTTCACAACCGGGGGTGTCACCGGTGACATGTCACCGGTGACACCATTGGACACTTTCCCGCTCGCCGCGCGAGCGGGAGCTCTTCCACGAGGTGATGCATGAGTCGTTTCATCGTTCTTCTCTCCCTCCTTCTGGTGGCCGCCATTCCGGCGGCTGCCCAGGACAATGTGGCGATCGCTATCAACCAGGCACGAATCCTGGCGGCGCGGTCGCAGCTCTCGTCTGCGGAATTCGCGATGTATTCCGCCATTTACGGCGGGTATCGCGGATACTATCTCCAAGATGGAACATTCATGGCGATGGCCCTTTTAAGCGGCCAGCGTCTGGGTAGTCCGTTGCGGATTCGAATCGGTGGCGGCACGGCCCTGGGGGCCGGCGCCGGCGCCGTCATCGGAGCGATGGCTAGTAATGGCCGGGTTTCCGGAACCCTGAAGGGGGCCGCAATCGGTGCAGTTGCTGGTATTGTTGCGGACTCTATTGTTGCTCATCGACGTCAGAATCGCCAGAACACGGAACAACGCATGGTTCCGGCGGCGATGAATCTCTCGAGGCCAGACATTGACATGATGGTCGCGCAGACCGCCGCTACGCGGCAGCTTCAGCTCCTGGCTGAAGAAGCCGCTGCCCAGCGCGCAGCGTTGGCCTCGGTGGGACGTGTTCCTGCCGATACTGCGTCAGAAACCCAGTATTCGGTGTCGCAGCCTCCCAGCTGTACGCCGGGTGCGGTCCGTGTCAGAAATGATACGGAAGCCATGGTTATCATGGATGCGAGCGACCTGACTATCGGGTCGGGTCGGACTGCTTGTGTTCCGTGGCAGGAAACCGAGTATCGGTTTCGCAAGCAGAACACGGGCTCCAACGCCAAGATCGACGGTGTACTCATGATGGAGTACACGGATCTGTGTGTGGAACGTGATAAAGCAGGGGTTGTGCATCTGCGGAACTCTTGCACGCAGTGAGCAGGGAACACGCATGGGGCGGGTTCCCTCATCAGATTGTGAGGAAGTATGGGATACAAATGGACGTTGACCTTGCTGGTCGCGGTCATTGTCTTCATTGTTGCAATGGTGAAGACGTGGCCGCACAACAAGCTGGTGCTCCGTACCTGGAGCGCCGGTCGCGGCCGTCAGGCCTGGTTTGCGGCGGCGGTCCTGGCCGGAGTGGTTGTCATCTTCATCCTAGCTCGCGCTTGGACCGAAGAAGCGCTCCTGGTCGGGGCCATCGTGGCTGCTGGCTGGGCGATGACCAATCATTGGGCAGGGTTCCAGGGGTTCCTCAAGGTTTACTGGTTCCGTGTTCTCACGGCGCTGGTGATCGTTGGGGCGCTCTATCTGGAACTCTGGCGCCAGTTCTGGCTGCTCTCTCCCGAAAGCCGGATCCTGGTCGGCCTGGGGCTGCTCATCGTAGTGTTTTGGACTGGTATCTGGTCCAAAGCGCCGCGGTGGGGTCGGTGGCTGGTGGCGGGGCTTGCGATCCTTGTGCTTATCTCCGGATTTGTACAAGCTTCGCCTCGGCTCGCGCGCGAAGGCCAGCGGCTATACCGTGAAACCGTTCCCAACGGTTTTCGGGCGCCGCAGGTCGGCGATCGGGTTGGCGGGAACTTCACGTATGTTCCCGACAACCCGACGCCACAGCCACAGAATCCTCCGTCAGCGGCATCGGCGCCAGTCGAAGGCCGTCGGCTGGGGGAAGATTCCGACGAATGCTTCAGTCGGCTCTATAACGAGTACGGCTGGTCGCGGACGTCGGATCGGGCTCAAAAGCTATGCGGCCCGAAGTAGTCCTTTCTTGCTCTTTCATCGGTCCGCGGTCACGCGGACCGACAGCCCGAGTTCGTCGCCATCAGGCGACTTCGAACTCGGGCTTTTCAATTACAAAAAATCCTTGAAA
>DASZRH010000019.1:0-3679 GCA_035549275.1 Minisyncoccota bacterium
CTTCCCGACCCTGAACGCTTTGATACTGTTCGCCGAATGTTTGATTTTATGCTCACGGGCAATTATAACCCGATGCAGATTTTGAAAATTGTAAACGAAGAATGGAAGTTCAGGACGCCAAGCGGTAAAAAGCTTGGCCGCTCAACTCTTTATTATATTTTTAGTCGGCCTTTCTATTACGGGATGTTTGAGTATCCAATAGGTAGCGGCAACTGGGTTAAAGGTATTCATAAGCCAATGATTACCGAAGAAGAATACGACCGTATTCAATTCCTGCTGGGAAGAAAAGGACGACCTCGTCCAAAAAGCCACGTCTTTGATTTTACGGGTATGATGCGTTGCGGTGAATGCGGTTGTGCTATTACGGCCGAAGAGAAGTTTAAGAAACAGCAAAACGGAAAAATCCATCACTATATCTACTATCACTGCACCAAAAAGAAAAATCCTTGCACGCAAGGCTCTATTGAAACAGATATATTAGAGGACCAAATAGAAGATGCCATCTTAAGTCTTAGGATACCCCCAGAATTTCATACCTTTGGGCTTAAATGGTTCAGGAATGAATTTGCGAAAGAGTCAGTTGGGCGAAACGCAGTAGTAGATACCCAGCAGAAAGCATACAAGCTGTGCCTCAAGAAAATTGATGGCTTAATTGATATGCGAGCCACTGGCCTGATTGATGACAGCGATTTCAATACACGAATAGCTCCCCTGAAGCGTGAGAAGGCTCAACTTGAAGAACTCGCCATTGATACTGGAGATAGAGTCAACCAGCAGATTGCTATCGCCGATGAAATGCTACAGTTCGTCCGAGATGCAGCCAGCAAATTTAATAACGGCTCGCTTGAAGTTAGAAAAGGCATTTTATCTACGCTTGGTCAGAACCTCATACTAAAAGACCGAATACTCACGATTGATACGGATAAATCGTTAATCCCAATGGAAAAAGTCTCAGCTGAGGTATTAGCTATACATAAACGGTTAGAACCTCGCAAAAAGAAGGCTACACAAGAAGAACTGGAGCGTTTATACGCTCGCAGTCCAAGGTTGCTGCCGGGCTTGGATTCGAACCAAGATTGATAGATTCAGAGTCTATAGGCCTACCATTAGCCGACCCGGCAAAAATATCTATTATGGCGCTATTTTAACCCAAAAACGCCGAAAATTCAATATGTGTAAGGCTGGGGTATAAATCCCGTCATCAGTAAATCTAAGGTCGCAAACCAACCCCTAACAGAAGCTCGAAGGAGCCGAGTGCCGCACGCATTCCTGCGCACGCGTCCTTGAGTTTCTCCCATATATGGCAACACAGCGTCAGCGCGATGCCGCGCGTCAGAATATCAGAAAAGCCCAGCAAGCCCGCCGCGGCCATGGCCGCCGGAACAGCAATCAAGACAATGGCCGAGCACAGAACGGCCAGGATGGCATGTAATGCCATCCTGGCCAGGTTAATATCCTAACCAAAATGGGACTTTTGAGGTCCCATTTTGGTTTCACCCAATTCAACTGCACAACATAATCTAGACCTTCAAAAAGCGGCGGATGGCTATGAAACTGGAGACGACGCCAAGTGCGACGCCGGCAGCGGCAATGATGCCGACAAATTCGCCTGCATTAGCCAAGAAGTAACCCATGAGGTTTACGTCGGGAATCAGCGCAGCTGCTTTGGACGACGCGAACCAGAGTGTCGGATAGAAAATAACGGTCGCCAGGATTGCCGCAAAGATGCCATATAATCCCCCTTCGATCAGGAACGGGGCTTTGATGTGCCAGGTTGAGCCGCCGACCAGGCGCATGATCTCGATCTCCTGGCGCTGGTTGTAGATCGTGAGGCGGATAGTGTTGAACGTAACCAGAACCGCGATCGCCGACAGAATTAAGACGCCCAAGAGCCCCCAATTGCGGACGCCGTTGGAAATGCTTTCGACGCGGCCGATGACGGCTTCGTTTTCGTAGAAATTGATCTTGTCGACGATCGGACGGAAATCATTGCCTTCAAGGAAGTTCACGATCGTGGCATACTGCGACGAATCGTTGGCTTTGATGTTCAAAGACGCTTGGAGCGGGTTGTCCGACAATTCAGCCAAGGATTCCTGGATGAGCGCGTCGCCAGCATGGCGGGCTTTGAATTCATTGAGCGCATCGTCGCGGGAGACATACGTTACGGCGGCCACTTCCGGCTGCCCAGCCAAATCTTCCTTCACACTCATAATCTGATCTTCGGACGCTTCTTGTTTGAAATACGCCGTCACGTCAACTTTGTCTTTCAAATCGCTGATCACGTGATCGGAGACATAGCTAATGACGATCAAGCCCGTGAACAACAGCAGTACCAGCGTCATGACGCCGGTCGTACCGAAACTAATGTAGCTGTTGCGCTTGAAATTCGTCCAGCCCGCTTGAAAAATACGTTTGAAAGTTTTCTTCATGGCTAAATAATGTATTTACCCTGCTCAATTTGGTCACGGACGATTTTGCCGCGCTCCATGCTGATGACGCGCTTGCCGACAGCGTTGACGATCTCGCGGTTGTGAGTGGCTAGAATAACGGTCGTACCGAATTCGTTGATCTTCATCAGTAATTTTACCACATCATAGCTGTTGACCAAGTCTAGGTTGCCAGTCGGCTCATCCGCCAAGATAATATGCGGCCGGTGGATTAACGCACGGGCAATCGCGAGGCGCTGGCGTTCGCCGCCGGACATCTGATGCGGGAAATTGGCGATTTTTTCGGACAAACCGACGATACTCAAAACTTTCGGCACGTTTTCGCTGATTTCTTCGGGATCGGCGCCACAGACTTCCAGAGCAAAGGCTACGTTTTCAAAAGCGTTTTTCTTGGATAACAGCTTGAAATCCTGGAAAATGGTGCCGATTTTGCGGCGCAGAAGCGGCACCTCGGCCGACGAGAGGTCGGCAATATTCACGCCGTCAATGACTACGTCCCCGGAGCTCGGATGCAACTCGCGGGTCATTAATTTCAAGAGCGTGGACTTGCCGGCACCCGACGGCCCGACGAGGCACACGAATTCGCCGTCCTTGATTTCAAGATTAATCCCGTCCAGGGCCGTGAAACTATCGTCATAGATTGTGGAAACATCTTTGAATTCGATCATTGAAGAAATTTGTCGAGATCACCGTCCAGCACGCGATCGGGCTGGGATGATTTGACGCCGGTTCGGTGATCCTTGACCATTTGATACGGATTCAATACATACGAGCGAATCTGGCTTCCCCATTCATTGGCAACCTGGGGCTTGAGTTCGGAAAGATGCTGCGCTTTTTGCTCCCCCATTTTGGCCGCCAGACGCGAGGCCAGGAGCTGGAGTGCTTTTTCTTTGTTCTGAGCCTGGGACCGTTCCGACTGCACCGCCACGGCGATGCCCGTCGGCAGGTGCGTCACGCGAACGGCCGTCTCCAGTTTGTTTACGTTTTGGCCGCCAGGACCCGATGAACGAAAGGTATCAACGCGTAAATCGTTTGCATTAATGGAAAGGTCTTTAGCAGTGATTTCCGGCAAAATTTCCACTAATGCAAACGATGTATGGCGCAGCCTTTTGGCCGAAAACGGTGAAATACGCACCAAACGGTGCACGCCGCTTTCTTTTTTTAGTATATCATAGATGCTCTCCCCCGTCATCTCGACAGACGCGTTCTTGAGTCCACCCTGCTCGCCGAAG
>DASZRH010000020.1:0-9084 GCA_035549275.1 Minisyncoccota bacterium
AAGGACCGGGCACCCGTCGTGCGGTACTCATACGCCGCGCCTGATTGGGGATCGGCCGGAACCTGGAAATTGGAAATCGGATCGTTTAATTGATCCAGAGTTGCCGGCAAAGAACCTTTTTGCTGCCAATAATTATACACCAAATAGCTTTGAATCATCTGTAAATTCGAGATTTTTTGTTCATCGAAGCGGATGAGGCGCTGATGCTGGGGCGAACCGACGGTGATAAAACCATACACAACCGCCGCAGCGACAACACCGATAATTGCCCAGCGAAATGCCTCCCGCGGGTACTGCCGGTCTTGCAATTCGGCCAAATAATACCAGAACGAGGAGCCGGCAATGAATAAGATAGCCAAAACTTTAAGGAGAAAGGCTGCTGTAAGGTCTCCCTGGAGGAAATTAAAGATCAGGGCAATCAAATCGCCGATTACCACGAGCGCGGCGGCAAACACAGTCAAATACATGAGCCATCGGCGAACTTTCAGGTGACGTTTTTCCGGGTGAGCGGCCACATCTCGATGCAGAAACACCGAAATCCAGATAAATACAGGAAATACCACGACTAGGGCGGCTAAAGCACTGCGAATCAGAGTTAAATTGCTGTCAGGATAATATGCCTGCCGCAACGCGTCCGGAAAAGCGATATCAATGAACCGATAGACAAGCATCCCGAAACTGACAGCACTGACAACGAGCGTGATGAGGGACAACAAGTACAGGAACGTATCGCGCGGAGTATTGTGGCCCTCCGAAGCCGTGTGAGTGGTGGTCATACCCTTACCTTACCACACCGGTCCGTTCAATGCCAGCCAGCTTCCACAGATGCCGGCTCCGGACAATAAACCCTTCTTTTTCGAGAATCGCGAGGGCTTTGGCAACAACAGCCGGCTCTCGGCTTGTGCCGACGGCAATGCGAGCGGTTGAGGAAGCAGTCTGATTAAGAAATCTAAGAATTTCACCGCGAACTTGGCGGAATGATCCTTCAAATCGGGATTGTTTGGCATAATGGCGGCTGCGGCGATTGGGATTCGAAATAGTTTTGGCCAGCATGGCCCCATAGTCCATTAATGCATAATACCAATCGCGGGGCCGACGAGAATCTAAAGTTTGGGAAATGTACTCCCGGATCGCCGCGTCCGGAACGGACGCGGCGTCCTTAAAAAAGAAGTGAATAAATACCCGCCGAATGTTCGTTTCAATGAACACCACCGGCTTGTTGAATGCAAACGCGGCAATCGAACCGGCCGTATTCGGCCCGACACCAGGCAATGCGACTAATAGCGCCGGGTCAGCTGGCAAATCTCCCTTCCATCGGTCAACGACAATCCGCGCCGCGCGCTGTAAAAACAGCGCGCGGCGGTTATACCCCAGCCCCTGCCAGGCCCGAAGCACGTCTGCCGTCGGGGCCGCCGCCAGAACCTGAAAACTTGGAAATAACTTAATAAATCGCCGATATTTCTCGATAACCCGGCTTGCCTGCGTCTGCTGAAGCATGATCTCGGACACAAAAATCCGATACGGATCCAACGACCCATCACTGCGGATCTTCAACCCGGGCGGCCGCCATGGAAAACTCCGCCGATTCCGCCGGTAAAACCGCCATAGCATTGATTGAAACTTTGAAATCGAGTTCACTACTTGATCGCCGCGCCAGCGGCGATTTCTTTATCGGGCATCAACAGAGAAACCGTTTCCCCGTCGCCGGCGGCCAAAACCATCCCCTGGCTTTCCAAACCCATCATCTGGCGGGGTTCCAGATTGGAAATAATCACGATCGAACGGCCGACCAAATCTTCAGGTTTGTAATACTTCGCGATGCCGGAAAGAATCTGTCGCTGCTCCGAACCGGCGTCAACCTGAAGCTTCAAAAGTTTTTCGGAACCTTCCACGGGTTCAGCCGACAAAACTTTCACAACCTTCAATTCCGCTTTTTTGAATTCATCAATCGTAATGTTCATGAATCTTGATCGCCTTCCCCGTCCGCGGAACTTTTTCCACATCCATTGTTTCGGCGAAAAGGGGGAAGGAACAAAAAAATATTATGCAGTTTTTGGAATCTTGTTGGCATACAAACTTAACACGAACAGCGTCGTTGCCAGAATAGCCGAGGCCATGCAATACAAGCAGATCGCGTGAATCACAAATAGCTGCAGAGATACCAATATCAGCGTAACCAGAAAAGCAATAGTACTGGCTCCGCGCCACATTGGAAGCCACTTTGGCCCGCCGAACTGGAAAAACAAAACCAAGCATCCTAGAACGGCGGCATAGTAGAGAACGCCGACCAATGAAATCGGAATCGGGCCGATCGTGGCGTACGGACTGGTCAAAACAGTTTCACAGCCGCCTACCGTACACGGCGGGATTTTATTTTGATAGTGCGACAGCGTGAGATAGAACGCATCGGCAAAACCGATTAATGCGACGGCCATTCCCGCCCACACGGCTTTAGGAATTGAGCGCGGCGTCAATGAGTTGTTTGAATTCGTCATAGCTTTGCGGCTGAATTTGCGAACTGTTCAAGAAGAATGTCGGCGTAGAGTTAATGCCCGATGCGTCGCCGGTCTGGAGATCGTGGGAAACCTTGCCGCTCACGTCGCTGGCATCCACGTCTTTCCTGAATTGATTCACGTCCAGCTTCAAATTCTGGGCATAGGTAACAAACATATCCTCGGCCGATGAGCTATCAGCCCAGTCATTCTGATGTTCATAGAGCATGTCGTGCATTTCCCAGAATTTACCCTGTTTAGCGGCGGCTTCGGCAGCATACGCGGCCGGGATCGCGTTGCCGTGCTGGGGCAGCGGATAATTTCGGAAGACAAACAGCAAACGATCACCGTATTCGGAGATCAACTGCTTCAAGAGCGGATAGTAGGCGCCGCAGGCGGGACACTGATAGTCTCCATACTCGACCAGCACGGCTTTGCTCGATTGATCGCCGGTGGTGTGATCAGTGTTTAAAATCGGTTCAGACAAAGATAATTTCAGGCTGTTCGGATTGCTGAACCGCATCACTCCAAACACGACGGCACCCAAAATGAGGATCATAATCCCCCAGATAAAAATTGATTCTTTGCGCATAATAGCTGGAGTATACGCCGTTTATTCTTTTTCCTCAAGCTCAAGACACACGGAATTGATACAATAGCGCTTGCCGCCTTTGTCTTTGGGTCCGTCGTCAAAAACATGTCCGAGGTGGGCACCGCAGTTTTTGCAAAGCACTTCTGTTCGCACCATCCCGTGGCTTACATCCTGCTTCAGCTCGACATGCTCCAAATTAGCCGGTTCAGTAAAACTCGGCCAGCCAGTGCCGGAATCAAACTTCGTATCCGAAGAAAATAATTCCTGGCCGCAGACGGCGCACTTGTACATGCCTTTTTTGTGGCTATCCCAGTATTTGCCCGTAAACGGCGCTTCTGTCCCGCCCTTGCGGGCGATGTTATACAATTCCGGATCTAATTCCTGATCCTTTTTCATATTTTTTGTATTCATATTACGTATGTGATTTTAATAATTGTTTGAATTCTTTTTCGACTTTCTCGATTTTAGGCTGAATAATGACTTGTGAATAGGGCTGATCGGGATGATTGGCGTAATACTGGTGATGATATTCTTCGGCGGGATAGAAATGTTCGAATTTTTTGACTTCGGTTACGATCGGCCGCTTAGGATTGTCAATTTCCTGTATATACGCTTCGGCTTCCTTTTTCTGTTCTTCCGTAGTGTAGAGAATAATTGAACGGTATTGGGTGCCGACGTCGGCGCCCTGACGATTGCGCGTGGTTGGATCGTGGCTGGCAAAGAATACCGTCAACAGATCATGAAACGATATTTCCTCGGGGTAAAAATCAATCTTCAGCACTTCGGCGTGCCCGGTCGTACCCATTGAGACCCGCTCGTAGGTCGGATTGACGGTTTGGCCGCCGGCGTAGCCGGAGGCTACGCCGGCGATGCCGCGGAGCATGCCAAATACGGCCTCGGTACACCAGAAGCACCCGCCCCCAAATACCACTGTTTCTGTTTTCCTCTTCATATATAATTATCCCTTTCTGTTCTCAAAACTAAACGTCAACGTCGCCAAACCCACCAAAATCACCGCCCAAACGGCCATTCCCACAAAATCCCAGCGAATTGCGGCAAATCCGGCTCCTTCGGTCATCACCTGCCGCAGCGCGTCGGAAAGGTATGAAATCGGCAAGAAACTCGCGATAATTTTGAGCCAGCCGGGCATGGCCGTAATTGGGAAAAACACGCCCCCAAAGAACATCATCGGAAATACAACCAGATTGGATAGGGCCGGCACGCTGTCGCGAGTCTTGGCCAAACCGGAAATTGTAAAGCCCAGGCCCAAAAACATAACCGCGCCCAAGATAACTTCAAGGCCCACCAATGAATACGAGCCGACAACTACGGCGTTAAACACGTGAACCCCGATAAAGACCAGCACAGCCGCTTGGATGACTGAAATAATGAGCCGCGTAATGACGTTCGCCATAATAAACTGATACGGCCGCATCGGCGTTGCCATGATCCGCTTCAAGATTCCTTTTTCCCGATAATCAGTGAACACATTGGCTACCGAAAAGATCGATAATTGCATCAACGAGAGCGCCACCAAGCCCGGCAAGAGGAAATCGATGGTTTTCAGATTGTTGGCATCAACCGTCTGGGATTCGATGCCGAAAATCGGTTGCGCGTGAGCCGCAGCAAGATTTGCGTCATTCAATAGCTGCTGGAGTCCCGAAATGACGGCCTCGGCCTGCTGCGCTTGGCCCACATTGGTATAGGCCTGAATAGTTCGCTTCTCCGAAGTCGGCACATCGGGAATAAACGCATCCGGCACATTGAGGACGACAGCGCGATCGCCATTGTCCAGGGCGGCGAGTTCTTCATTGATACTGCCTTCATGAATTTCAAAAAACGGCACGGCTTTGATCTGATCAATGAACTGCTGGGTCGACTGAGTCGGCAATCCTTGAACCAAGCCGACGCTGATCTTGAGATTGTCGCCGCTGCCGATCAGACCGAATACCGACATCAGCACCAGTGGCATGAACAAACTGAAGAACAACGCCTGGCGATTACGAGCAAACATTTTCAACGATGACTTGGTAAGTTTAAGTGTTATATTCATGATTTTAAAAAATTAATCTCGCAAGGCGTGGCCCGTGAGGGTAAGGAATAAATCTTCGAGCGTCGGCTGTTTGACCTGAAGATCAAGGATCGTGTAGTCGCCGGTTCGAGCAAGTTCGAAGAGTGCTGGCAATGTTTCTTCGACTGTCCCGCTCGCCAGATGAATCAGTCCGTCTTCGCCGCTTGCGCCTCGAACTCCCGGCAGCTGTTTGAAAGCGTCGGCTGTCAGAGCCGGCTCGGTCCGGAATTGAATTCCGGACACGAGCCGGCTGTCTTTCAACAGATTCTCTGTTGTATCCAACGCCACCAAATTGGCATGGTCCATGATTGCGATCCGATCGCAGAGCACTTCCGCTTCATCCATGTAGTGGGTAGTGAGCACGATTGTCGTCCCTGTTCTATTAATCTCTGAAATCAAATCCCACAAATTTCGGCGCGCTTGCGGATCGAGTCCCGTCGTCGGCTCATCGAGAAATAAAATTTTCGGATCATTCACGAGCGCGGTCGCAATCGAGAAACGCTGTTTCTGCCCGCCGGATAGTTCTTTAACCATGCTGTCGGATTTTTCGGTCAGCTGAACTTTCGCCAAGAGTGCCGGGGCGTCAACTTCCCGTCCATACATGGCGCCAAACATTTCCAATAACTCTACAAGGGTGAGACCGTCAAAGAATGCTGATGATTGAAGCTGGACTCCGATGCGACTTTTCACTTCCTGGTTATGGCTCGTGATACTCAACCCATCAACAATGATGCTTCCGGCATCAATAGGTTTAAGCCCTTCGACCATTTCGAGAGTCGTTGTCTTGCCCGCCCCATTGGGTCCGAGGATGCCAAAAACCTCTCCTTCCTGGACGGAAAAAGAGACATCCTGAACAGCCGTCATATTTGGATAATTCTTTGTAACATTCCTAATCTCTATAATGTCTTTCATAATAAGGTATATAGACTATTACTTTTGAAACATTACTATCATGTAATGTATCTATAGTAATCTTTTATATAATTATCTATACCATAATTTAGTATTAATGTTTGAAGTATATTTTAACGCTCTATACCTAAGGATATTTCAATGCCCCGAATCCAACCGGCAATCTGGCGAGCAAGCATCGAACTGGCTTTGACCCGAATTCGGAGATAGCCGTGAGATGCTTGTGTGGATATCTTTCGGAGCCCCTTTTTTCGGGGTGTCTCTAAGTAGTATGCCGTATTGAAATAAATTTGTCGAAACCCTGTTAGTTTCGACCAATATACGACGGCTCGGTGAATTTCTTCTTTCTTTTCTTTGCCGATAAAGATATCAAATCCAACCTCGTCTTCTTTTATTTTCCCGATATCGCGCAGCCATTTCAGAAAGAAAAGAATCGAGCGCGGATCAGAACTCGTAAACTGGATACCTTTTTTCTGATTTTGCTCCCGCCAAAAAAGCATAATCCCCATCAGCCAAAGCTCCCGCTTGGAAATCGCGCCGATATTTTCAGCTGCGCTGTTTTTAATTTCTGTAATCCGGTGAGCAAGATCAAAAATTCTTTTTTGAGCATTGCGCCGGGCGATCTCATTTCTTTTTTTCCGCAACCGCTCAAGTTGAAAATCGGAAAGTTCGACTCCCCTCAGCCAGCTTGAGAGGGTCGACTTGGGAATTTGCATCGAGGATTGGATTTCCGAATATGAAAATCCTCTCTTTCGCATGTCGAGTGCAATATTTTTTTTGAATTTTTCGATGTATTGAACCACGATAAATATTTAATACTAATATATTAACAGTATACAAATTCCCCAACAAGAGGACTTGTCCACAAAACACTCTATTTACCTCATAAAATAAAGGTTTTCTGATAACAAAAAGAGCCCACCTGGCGGGGGTTTCCCCCGCCAGGTGGGCTGCCGTCAGGCCAGACTATGAGCAGATTTCAGACGTGCCGCATAGTCGAACGGATGCACCTGGACATTCTTGAGCGGCGCCACGTGCCGCGACCATTTCCCGCCCGATTTGAAGAGATAGGGCGCGAATTCCCGGCCGCGCGAATCGGCAAAAACGCCATTCAGGAAGTAGATGAACCGAGGTTCTCCCTGTTCGTTTACCGCCCAGCATTCGGGAATCAGACTGGGATTCTGAAACAGCGCATCCAGGACCAGATCACAGAGAAGATCTCCTGCCGGCAGGCATTCTTTCACCTGCCCGAAGGTCTTGTCGGGATACAGGCGCCCAACTGTCGCAAGAACAATCTCGCGGCCGTCCAGATAGAGCTTGTCGTCTCTTCGCTCGAGGAAAACCGTGCCTTCCTGGGGACCAACGCGGCGGACTATCGCCCCCGCAAACGGCAGAACCCTGGGCCGGGCGCCGTACTTTACCCGCGTCTTGTGCCGAGCATGACTGTGATGTACCACCTGATGCAAAACCATACGCCTCCTGAAAGAACTGTGGAGATATATAATAACAAAAAACGAGGCCCCTGTCAATTACTTGAAGCGCGAATCCAGCCCCCAGATACGGCCGGCATTGAGAGCATTCAGGGTTAAAAGCGTGGCAATATAGATAATGTGCTCATCTACGATGAATGCGTGCGGATTGGGATGCGGGAAGCCCAGCGCGAGGTAATACAATGCCATGATCACCACGCCGGCCAGCGTCGTCCAGCGGACGAATAGTCCAAGAATGAGGGACGCGCCCAAGAGCGTAAGCCCCCACTGATTAACAAGGTTTGTTATAGGCAGCAATGTCGGGCTGGCAAGCCAATGGTAAAGACCAGGAAATAATTTAGCACTATTCAGATATCCTGCCGCCGACCAGTTTGCATTTAAAACAGAAGTAATCCCCGCCCAGAAATAGAGCCAGCCCAATGCGATGCGCAGCGCAACAAGGGTGCCTTTTTGAAAGATGTTCATGTCTTGAGTATACTACGCCGCAAGCCAGCCGCCATCCACATAGAGTGTCGAGCCGGTAATGTAGCTGGATTCCTCGGAGGCGAGAAACACGACTGCAGCCGCTACTTCCTGGGGCTGCCCGATACGCTGTAATGGTACATGAGCCATGGCCTTGTCCATTTCCGGCCCTGAAACCCCTTTTGGATTGGCCATCGGCGTGTCTATGCCGCCTGGAGCGATAGCATTGACCAAAATACCATGCGGGGCCCATTCTACGGCCAAAGTCTCCGTCATAGCGATTATGGCGCCTTTGGAAGCGCTGTAATGAGCCCCGCCGGCAATCCCCACCCCGACTTGGCCAGAGGCAATAGATGCAATATTAATAATGCGGCCCCATTTGGTCTTGATCATTTCTTTGGCCGCGCGCTGGGCACAGAGGAACTGACCCTTTAAATTAATCGCCAGCATTCGGTCCCATTCCTCTTCGGTGATTTCCAAAGCCGGCTTTGAAATATAAATACCGGCGTTGTTGACGAGAATATCCAACCGGCCGAACTTGCTTGCGACCTCACTAAAGACCTGATCTACAGCGGCAGCATTGGAGACATCGAGGGCAATCGCTATGGCCGGCGCGGCGCCGGCCATAGCGATCTCATCGGCCACCGTCTGGCATTCCTTGAGATCAATATCCGTAATAACCACGGTTGCTCCTTGAGCGGCCAGTGCTTTGGCATGGGCCTTGCCCATGCCGCGCCGAGCGCCGGTTACCACCGCTATTTTGTTTTTGAGTTCAAACATGGCTATTCGCTGGTTACGCCGTCAAAATGCTCTTCTTCATCAGCCATCGCCTCGGCCTTGGTGCGATGGATCGTTTTGTCTTTGTGGTTCGGTGGCGCATAGAGCGTATACAATTTCAAAGGTTTATCGGTCGAGGTATTGATAATATTGTGTTTCGTACCGGCCGGGACAACGACGGCGAAGCCGTCGTTCAAGCCATGCTCGACTCCGTCGAGCATGGCTTTCCCCTCGCCCGCCTCAACGCGGATAAATTGATCCAGCTGATGAATTTCTTCGCCGATATCT
>DASZRH010000021.1:0-10500 GCA_035549275.1 Minisyncoccota bacterium
TAAATCCTCCCAAAGGACTCGTGCTACCGTTACACTACGTCCCGAATCTGCAGTCGATCAATTCTTTCTTTTTGTATTTCCCCACCGCCACGCCACCTTCTCCCCCGTCAGCCAACAAAGAAAAATAAGTACTGCGACAAGAATACATTCCTGCACAACGACAAGGGCCCCGATTGCTCCGTCTGTCGCATCGCCCGCGCTGATCTGCGTCATATTTCTCACGGTCAGAATAACAAAAACGGCCAAAATTAACCAGCCCTGCCACGCTGCCGGATACCACCCGTAGCCATACCGTTTTGCTTTGAACCAGACCTTTTTCACCCTGTGTCCTCGGAGGGAATCGAACCCCCATCAAGACCTTAGAAGAGTCCCGCTTTATCCGTTAAGCTACGAGGACATACTAGCATTACTCTACACCAAAATGGCTGTTTCAGCTAGTATTTTTCGCTTAAATTTGCTAAAGTAGCAAAGTAATTTTGCGGGATTCGTATATCGGTAATACATGAGTTTTCCAAACTCAAGAGACGGGTTCGACTCCCGTATCCCGCTCATCTGTTGAGCAACAATTGACGATCTGGCACGTTTGGTATAATGACGCCATGCCGGAACCTTTAGCAGCTCAAATTCGGCCGCAAAACCTCTCTGAATTCATCGGTCAGCGGCATTTGGTTGGGCCTGGGAAACCACTGGCTGTGGCTATTGAGAAAAAACATCTGTTTTCCTTTATTCTCTGGGGTCCGCCTGGTGTCGGCAAAACCACCCTCGCCCGAATCTATGCCAAAGCTCTGAATGCAGATTACCATGAACTTTCAGCGGTTTCGGCGGGCAAGGATGATATCCGCAAGATCGTGGACCAGGAACAAACACTCTTTGGACCTAAAATATTGTTTCTGGATGAAATTCATCGTTTCAACAAAGCCCAGCAGGACTATCTCTTGCCGTTCGTTGAATCCGGGCGTCTAACTCTCATCGGCGCAACCACCGAAAACCCAAGCTTCGAAGTCATCTCAGCGCTTCTGTCGCGCTGTCGCGTTTTTGTTCTGGAGGAATTGACTGAGGAAGAGATGCGTCAGATTATCACTCGAACCGGTTTCAAACTGGATTCGGATGCTATTGACTGGCTGGTGTCTATGGCCGGCGGCGATGCTCGCCAAACAATCACCATGCTTGAAAATACCGCCAAGCTCTACAAAACTATTACGCTTGAAAATCTTAAAAACACTTTGCAATCAAAGCATCTTCGCTACGACAAGAAAGGCGAAGAACACTACAATACCATCAGCGCGTTTATCAAAAGTATGCGCGCAAGCCAGCCGGATGCCGCGCTGTATTATCTGGCCCGAATGGTAGACGCTGGGGAAGATCCGAAATTTATCGCACGGCGCATGGTTATTTTTGCCAGCGAAGATATTGGATTGGAAGATTCCAACGCGCTGGTCGTTGCAAACGCGGTATTCCAGGCCGTCGAGACGATTGGCCTGCCGGAAGCAGCTATTAATCTCGCCCACGGCGTCGCTTATCTGGCGCAATGCCCAAAGGCCAAACGTTCCTACGAGGCCTACCTGGCCGCGATGGAAGATGTGAAAAAACACGGCAACTTGCCGATTCCGATGATAATTCGAAATCCTGTCACCAAACTGATGAAGGATATTGGCTATGGCAAAAACTATACCCGCTATCCAAAAGAAGACCTGCTTCCCGAAAAACTTAAAGGCCGGAAATATCTGAAGCAATAATCAAAAATCAACAAACCCGCGCTTTGCGCGGGTTTGTTGATTGGTATGTCGGATCCAACACGCCAAGACTACAGGATAGCTTCTTTCAAGAGTTTACCGGCGGTAAAGCGGGGTTTCTTGGAAGCTTTGATCTGGATTTTTTCACCAGTGCGAGGGTTAATACCTTCGCGGGCTTTGCGGTCAGCGACTTTAAAGATACCGAAACCGGTGATATTCACCTTGTCTCCTTTGCGGAGAGCTTTGGTAATTTCTTCAGTAAAGCCGTCAATCCACTCGGCGGACTGCTTTTTGGAGACAGCGAAGCGGTCTGCCAAAATCTGCGCCAATTGGGCCTTTTTGATTGCGTTTGCCATATAACACCTCTCTTTCTATGCTGAACGGGCTTTAAAACCCGCTCAATTACTTGGTTATTCTATAGCTACTCCCCAATTCTCTAGGTTTTTCGCAATTTTTGCAATACCCCCTGTTTATAACCGATTATCGGGCATATTCGACGGCGCGGGTCTCGCGGATAACGTTTACTTTGATTTCGCCAGGGTATTTCATTTCTTCTTCGATTTTCTTGGCAATATCTTTAGCTAATTTGATGGCGCCCAGGTCATCGATGCGGGTCGGCGTTACAAACACGCGAAGTTCGCGGCCGGCCTGGATGGCATAGGAGCGATCCACTCCTTCAAACGAGTTGGAAATCCGCTCCAGTTCTTCCAAACGCTTGAGGTAGATTTCGACAGTATCTTTACGGGCGCCGGGCCGGGCGCCGGAAATGGCGTCGGCGGCTTGTACAATGCGAGCTTCCAGAATAGCATAGGGATATTCTTCGTGGTGAGCCTCCATGGCCTGAATAACCTTGGGATCAATGTTAAACTTCTGGAGCAGTTTTCGGCCGATTTCGACGTGCGTGCCCTGGACTTCATGGTCAACCGCTTTACCTAAATCATGGAATAGCGCGCCTTTTTTGGCGACACTCACATCGGCTCCCAATTCGGCGGCAAGCATACCAGCGATATGGGTCATTTCGATCGAGTGCAATAAGACATTCTGGCCAAAGCTTGTACGAAAGGCCAGGCGTCCTAACAAATACGTCAATTTGGGATCAACTGGTCCGACGCCGGTTTCAAACAGCGCCGCTTCGCCGGCCTCGCGGATCTTTTCGTTAATTTCGTTCTTGGCTTTCTCAACCATTTCCTCGATTTTTGCGGGATGGATGCGGCCGTCGGCAATTAACTTCTCAATGGCCAGTCGCGCAATCTGGCGTCGGACCGGATCATAACCGGAAATGATCAACGCCTCGGGCGTGTCATCAATAATGACGTCCACCCCCGTCAGCCGCTCAATTGTTTTGATATTGCGGCCTTCTTTACCGATGATTTTGCCTTTCACTTCGTCAGACGGCAGGTTGACTACGGTGGTCAAACTGTCAGCGATGTGCGAGCCGGCATAGCGCTGAATAGCTAATGTCAGGATTTCTCGCGCCTTTTTATCTAGCTCTTCTTTGTTGTCGGTCTCGAGTTTTCGGATTTTTTTGTACAAATCGTCCTTGTACTCTTCTTCGATCTTTTGAATCAATTCAGTCTTGGCAGTCTCGCGGCTCAAGCCGGCTACGCGTTCAAGTTCAGTGATTTGTTTGGCGCGAGTTTCATCAATATGCTGTTTAAGCGTAGTAATTTCAACGGCCTTAGCCTTGAGAGACTCTTTTTCAGTCTGAATTTCCCGGCCGCGCTGTTCAAGTTCGGCCTCTTTTTTGGTCAGCAAGCTTTCGATACGCGAAAGCTGGGCCATGCGGTCCTTTTCTTCTTTCTTGGATTCTTCGAGTGTTTGGAGGGCTTTATTTTTAGCCTCCAGGAGAATATCCTGGGCTTTTTGTTTAGCGTCCCCGAGAATGGCTTGAGCCTTGGATTCGGCTTGCGTGGCTCGCAGAGCGGCGATAACTTGGCGAATGAGGTAGCCGGCTACCAAGCCCATCAAACCGGCCAAAATCAGCGCCACTAGGCGTGGAATTCCTAAAATCATGGTTGTAAGCGGTTACAAACGGCATAAATAGCTGGAGATGTCGTTATAACTGGAATTAAAATATAAACTTGACGCAAGTATACGAAAATCGGCTTATTTTATCAAATGAAATCATCCACAAGAAAAAAGGCCGTGGATCAATGATCCAGCGGCCAGTCATCGGAAAATTTCGGCAATTCTTCTTGTTCCAGGCACCAGCGGAGAACTCCCTGCGCCCGGACCCGGTCTTGATGGCACCACAGCATAAAGAGGTTGTACGTACTCGGGGCCCAGCCGTGACTCCCCAGGCGGCGGGCATTGGCGGCTGTCAGGCCGCGCCAGACCAACGGGGCAACGATCGAGTAGCCGCGAGCAATAATGTTGTCGTGGGGGTGTTGGCCGCCAATGCCCGACAAAGCCCGTTCGCGAACCACGTGGAGCCGGGCAATCGCGCGTTGGATATCGGGATTCAATCCCAAGAATTCGCGTGAAAAATCGAGCGATTTGAAACTCGATGCCGTTGACATAATAGTCATAAGAACAGATTCATAGTATAGCAGATAATTCTTATTTTGTAAATTTCTGATATACTGAAGGGATGAAACCAATCGTTCTTGCAATTCTGGACGGATGGGGCCATTCGACCACCCGCACCGGTAATGCGATCTTGAGCGCCCAGACGCCGACGCTCAACGAGATCGTCCACAACTATCCATCCATGCTGCTGCAGGCATCCGGGCCGGCCGTCGGCATGACATTCGGCGAATCCGGCAACAGCGAAGTCGGCCACATGACCTTGGGCGGCGGCCGAGTCATTTTTCAGTACTTGATGCGGATCAATAAAGCCATTGAAAACGGTGATTTTTTCACGAATCCAACGCTCGTTGAGGCCGCCGCCCACGTTCAACGCCACAGTTCAACGCTCCATATCGCTGGACTGTTAACCTCCGGCGTCGTTCACGCGTCGTTCAATCATCTCGTCGCACTGGTCAAATTCGCGAAGAGCAGCAATATCCCTTATCGTCTTCATCTATGGACTGACGGCCGGGACTCGGGCCTCAAAGAAGGAGTCGATCTGCTGAAAAAACTTTCCGACGAGATCGGCGGACTAGAAAATCTGGCCACCGTCATTGGCCGTGATTTTGCCATGGATCGCAATAATAACTGGGATCGGACTGAAGCGACGTACAACCTGATAGCGAATGCCGCCGGTACTCAAGTATCTGATATTTTCACGGCGATGGAGTCGTATTACCAGCAAAATATCACCGACGGCGCGATTCCGGCGACTGTTGTTACTCCATCGCCGCTTAAAAGCGGCGATGGAGTCGTCTTCTTCAACTTCCGCGAGGATTCGATGCGCCAAATCATCCGTGTCTTCACCGAACCCGGCTTCGATACCTTCCTCAAAAAAGTACCCGATAATCTGTTTATCACCGGCATGACCCAATACCTTGAAAATCCCGAACTTCGCGTCATTATTCCGCCACCGAATGTCAAAAACTGTCTTTCCGAGGTGCTGTCGCTCAACGGAAAAAAACACCTTCACGTCGCCGAGACCGAAAAATACGCCCATGTTACGTTCTTCTTCAATGGTCTGCGCACCAAGCCCTTCGACGGCGAGACCGATTTCTTCATCGAATCTCTGGAAAACTTGACCCAGCATCCCCAGATGCGCGCCGCGGATATTACCCAAAAAGTCGTAGCTGAAATGGATCGCGATTTCTATGATGTCTTTATTGTTAATTATGCCAACGGCGACATGCTGGCTCACTTAGGCATCCTGGATGCGGCCGTCCAGGGCGTTCAAACCGTGGATGCTTCCCTCGCTATCCTGAAACAAAAAGTTTTGGAAAAAGGCGGGACGCTGATTATTACCGCCGATCACGGCAACGTGGAATCTATGATCTACCAGACTACCGGCGATCGCGAGACGCGCCATGATTCCAACCCCGTACCGCTGTACCTCGTCGGCGCCCCGTTCGCCCGACCTCGTTCAGACGCGGACATCGCGCAATCTTATGCCCAAGTCAACGGCATCATCGCCGACGTGGCGCCGACGATCCTTGAATTGCTTGAAATTCAAAAGCCGGTCGAAATGACCGGCTCAAGTCTCTTGCCAATATTGAATCACTAGTCAGCGGTGGGAAGCGACGACGAACCAGAACGGCTGGGAAAGTTCTTCGTATTCCTGTTCAATGATAACGAGAAGTTCTCCAAGGGTACTTCTGACAAAGGTCAGCTGATACTGTCTCTGCAAGCGTCGCAATGCCCGCAAAGCCTGATCTAATGCTGAAATTTCAGCTTCCGTATCGCAGAATCGTTTAAATTCGCGAATTTCACTGATAACCCAGGCAAGAGTACTGCTTCGATCAAACTTCCCAGAACACTCAAGCCAGTCCAGTGCGTCCCGCAAATCGAGGAGTGATTCAAATTCACGCCGGCCTTTATGGAAATCCAGCAAGCCGAAAATATCGATCGGATCTTCGCTGCCGTAGCGATAGATGTAAAAAGGATTGCGCCGGAGAGCTTTTGATTTCACGGGAACTGGCCCGAGTGTATCATACAATAATTCCACCGCCAAGAAGTTCTTGGCCGCGATAGAAGACGGCCGATTGGCCTTGAGTAACCGCCCGTTCGGGTTTGAGAAACCGAAGCGTGCCGTCCGCGGCCAAATGGGCACGAGCGGACGGGACGCGATAGCGAACTTTGACGTCGAGCGGACCGGTCGGAGATGAGCCGCCGATCCAGTTGCATTCTTGGACGCGAGCCTTATTCAAGACCGCGGCGGTATCAGCGCCGACGTAAATGATATTCTTTGAAATGTCTTTGCCGATGACGTAATACGGACCGCCACCGTCAGCAATCGCCAGGCCGTGGCGCTGGCCGATCGTGTAATAATACACGCCGTCGTGAGTTCCGATTGCTCGGCCATCGGCGAGCAGAATCTTGCCAGGTTTGGGCTTGATGTACTCCGTGAGGAATTCCTTCATGTCGAGCGGCCCGATGAAGCACACGCCCTGACTGTCTTTTTTGGCATGATTCGGGAGTTTGAACTTTTTGGCCAGCGCGCGGACTTCGGACTTGGTATAACCGCCAATCGGAAACAAACAATGGCGAAGCTGATGCTGGGTCAGCGTCCACAAAAAATAACTCTGGTCTTTATTGGTGTCTACGGCTTGATAGAGCTTAACTGCGCGGGCTGTTTTTTTGAGCTGAACATAATGACCGGTAGCGATGAAATCCGCGCCGGCCGCAAGAGCTTTTTTGAGAAACAGGCCAAATTTGATTTCTTTGTTGCACATCACGTCGGGATTAGGCGTGCGGCCGGCGCGATATTCGCGGATCATGTAGTCCGTGACTGATTTTTTATATTCGCGGGAAAAATCCCATGTCTTGAATGGGATACCGATTGCTGCGGCCGCGCGCAGCGCGTCTTCGCGGTCTTGCTTCCAGAGACAGATCGGGTCTTCGTCGCCGCCGGGCTGCCAAGGTTTCATGAAAACGCCGACCACATCGTAGCCTTGTTTTTTCAGAAGCGCGGCTGCAACCGAACTATCTACCCCGCCGCTCATCCCCACATGCACGAGACCTTTCTTCATGGGCTATATTATACTGAAAATTTTGGAAACAGCAACCTTAATTGCCATGCTCCTGGAGCCAGCGAAGCTTGACCAAGTAGCCTTTAGTTTCGTTTGCCAGACCGCCTTTCTTGGACGTAAGCGCGTTGATCCAATCCTGAATGCCGCCGATAATCGCCGCGGCCAAGCTCTTATGGGCGCGCGTCGGCGAGCCGTTATATGAAGCAGCCAAGTATTCTTCCAAACGCGGGTCTTTCAAGACGCTTTGGCCGTTGGCGGCAATTAAGGAAGTTAGATTCGTGTCATATAGCAAAATCGCGGCTTTCATGGAATTTAGGTGGTCTTTGGCGCCTTCGGTGAAATCTTTAATCAAATTGGCCTTCGGATATTGTTTGACGATCTGTTTGTAGGTTTGAGGCGTAAATTGCACCCAGCCGCAGGCGCTGGAAGAATTACAGGTATTGGCAAAGGCCAGCGACTGATTGGCACCGATGATAACATTGATCCGGTCAACCGTACTTTGGGGATCAATCATAAATTCGGTCAAATCAGTCTGCTCCAGATATGGGATGTGCTCGAAAAACTCGGTATGCGGCTGCCAAACAGCCGCGACACTGGAGCCGCTTACTGCGGCCGACGGAACGTCGGCCGCAGTAAGGTCAGCAAACGCCTGCGCCACCACCGAGTGTAGATATTGCGTGCCAGCCGTAATCAAATCCGGCGTATGGATATCAGGGCTGTATGGCGAATAGAAATAATAATCAATGTCCGAGCTTGGCGTGTCTCGGTCAGGATAGACGTTGGCGATGATAATTTTGTTGTCCGGCTTCTCCACGCGATAGGCGGTATTCCAGCTGTTCCAGCGGATGCCGTTGGGCCGTTCTAGAATCGAAATATTCCAGCCGTCCGGCGCAATCAGATCGGCGCCGCGTTTAATGATCCTGATGATTGAAGTTTCTCCCGTTTTGGTATCAAGCGCTGCCAAGGCAATTTCTTTTTCGGGCTCTTTAAACGTCCGCGTGGTGACTGTTGTTTGGCCCGTTGCCGGATCCTGGCTGATTCGGTCTTCGGTATACGAAATATCTTGCGTCCCGACTTTTAATTTCACATCCGCCAAGAGCTGGTGAGCTTCGGCGATTTTGCTCTCAATAGTCCACAAGACCGGCGTCGGCGTTGTGATCGCCGTTGAGATAACGCTTAATTGCCGGGGCGGGATTTTGCCGATAAAGAAAAAACCGGCCGCTGTAAGGCCGAGCGCGCCCAACAGAAGGACAGCGAGCCGATTCCGTCCCGGCGATGATGGTAAAAAATTCAGATCGGTCATAAGCTTTTTTCGATCTCGGCTGCAGTGCGCTGAACAGAATTCGCGTAGGAATTGCAAGCCGCAGTCGAACACTTAGAGTTGCCGCTGTAATATGCTTTGGATGCGGCAATTTCGGCGGCCGCTGTCTTGGCGTTTGCCCCGCCGTTGGCAAGCTTAATAGCCGCCGCTGTAAACGCGTCTTCAATATTCCACGGATTGGCGGGATGGCCGACGATAGCCGTTACCCGATCCACATAGGCAATCCAGGTGGAGGGAATAAATTGTGCCGGCCCCATTGCGCCGCCCCAGCCGTATTGTTTGCCATTAATAAACTGCGGACACGAAACCGCCGTATTGTTCGGATCCAATCCAAGCTGACTGGTAATGGTCAGGAACGGCTGATGATCGCGTGGATGCATAATGGCTTGCCAATGCTTCGACGGCGGATCTTCCGGCCGGTTGCATTTGCCGACATTCTTCCCCAAGCCAGACTCAATTTCCAATTCAGCCAGTAAAAACGCTGGCCGAATTCCTACGGAAATAGCCGCTAAATTGCCGTATTTAATAGCATCATCCACCGACACGCCATTCTGGGTCAAATATGTGATTTCACTCTGCAGCCGCGTGATATCCGTTTTCGATTGCGTAACCAGCTGTTGGAATTTCGATTCCTGGCCCTTAGTGTCTTTTAAAAGTTTGTCTTTCTGAGCTTTGGCCTGATCCAAGCTGTCTTTCTCGAGCTGTTCGAGATTCTGCTGCTGGCGTAGATCGTCAAGCTGGTCTTCAAGCTGGTCTTCTTTGTCTTCCAAATCGGCATGGACGGTCTTAATATTATCAATCGTCGCCTTGAGATCGTCTTGAGTAGTTTCAACGCTGTTTAGGTCATTGAAAAAATCCGACAGCGTGTCGTGCTTGAGCAGGATGCTGGTTAAGTTCTCCTGGTCGTTTTTGTAAATCAGCAGCAGATATTGAGCCAATGCTTGGCGATCTTTGGTGATTCGGTTTTCGGCGTCGGTAATTTGAGATTGGGTATCGGCGATCTGGAGATTCGTTTTACTGATCGAAATGTTTAAGCTCTGAATTTCCAAGCTGATCTGGCTGATTTGGGCGTTCAGCGCATTGACTTGGCCCTGGAGCGTCAAGGCCTGGGAATGAATAACGTCGATTTGCGATTGATATTGGTCAATTTGTTTTTGAAGTTCTTCAATCTGCTGGTTTTTGGCCGCGATGTCATCTTGCGTGGATGCTGAAGCATTGAACACATGAAAAACCCAGGCGCACAAAGGCAAAACCAGGGCCAACGTCCAGAGATGATGCATTCGGAACTTCATCGCAATAAGTATACCAAAAAAGTGGACAACGTACTATGGATATACGTTCAAATGTTTTATACTGTTAATAACTCACGTGAAAAAGTCTGTATTTCTTTCGATTCTGATATGCGGTCTCATCAGTTCGGTTTTGGTATTCCGAAGCGTTCTCGCCGCCGGCAACACTCCCAACCCCCCGCCAACAGCCATCGCGGCTGATTTAAGCAACGTTACCTTTACAAGCGACGTAAACCAAGACGTCCGCAACTGGCCAGCTAGCATCAATCTTTCCGTGACCGTTACCCAGGACGCGGTCAATTTCAGCTACGACAAGATGGATCAGTTTGCGCCGGTTGGGAATGACAGCTCCGTCGGCAATGGCTGGCTGTTCTACTACAACGATGGCTGGTATGGCACAACGGTCAATCAATTCCGGGCCAATCATGGTAATGACAACAAGAGTATCTTCAATGAAATTCTCTGCGGCGGCATTGCCGGTTCCCCCACCTTCGGCGGCGATTTTATCCCGGTGCAAGGCCAGCAATACGGATTCATGGTGTCGGGCCAGGCGCGGGGGGGGG
>DASZRH010000022.1:0-6771 GCA_035549275.1 Minisyncoccota bacterium
TATATGCACAGCAGAAGTTTTAGACGAGGACCTTCGGATTCCTTTCGTCGGCCTTTCGGCCGCCGAAGCGCTTTCGGGCGCAGACGCCCGCTGGGCACGACGTACATTGATCCGGCACGGTTCGTCAACAAAGCCGTCATCACCGAAGAAATCGAGCAATTCGTACCTGAACATTCGTTTCAGGATTTTAAGATTGAATCCAGACTGAAACACGCCATCACCGGCAAAGGATATCTGTCGCCGACGCCGATCCAAGATCGGGCAATCCCGCATGTTCTTGAAGGCCGGGACGTAGTTGGCATTGCCAATACCGGTACCGGCAAGACGGCCGCGTTTCTGATTCCGCTGATCAATAAAGTTATTCTCAATCCGCGGGAACGAGTGATGATTATCGTGCCAACGCGCGAACTTGCCTTACAGATTGAAGACGAGCTGCGCGGGTTTGCCAAAGGAATGAATATCTTTTCGGTTTCCTGCGTGGGCGGCGCGCCGATCGGCCGCCAGCTTGCGTATCTGCGCCGGGCTCACCATTTTGTCATCGGCACGCCGGGCCGATTGAAAGACTTGATTAAGCGGCAGGCGCTTCGACCTGCCGAATTTAAAACCGCCGTGCTCGACGAAGCCGATCGGATGTTGGACATGGGATTCGTAAACGATATGCGGATGATCTTGGCGGGCATGCCGGCCACGCGCCAGACGCTGTTTTTTTCGGCTACGCTGTCTCCCGACATCGAAAAATTGGTTTCTGAATTCTTGCGCGAGCCGGTGAGAATTTCCGTTAAAACTCGGGATACCTCGAAAAACGTCGACCAGGACGTGATCCGCCTCCGGCCCGGCGAAGACAAAGTAAAAGCACTGACCGACCTCTTGGGCCGTGACGGCTTCGACAAAATTCTTATTTTCGGACGGACAAAGCACGGTGTCGAGCGGCTGTCCCGAACGCTTCTGGCCGCGGGATTCAAAGCCGAATCGATTCACGGAGACAAAAGCCAATCCAAGCGCCAGCGTGCCTTGGCCTTGTTTAAATCCAGCCATGTTCGGATTCTGGTGGCGACGGATGTAGCGGCGCGCGGCCTGGATATTTCTGGCGTCAGCCATGTTATCAACTACGATTTGCCTGCTACCTATGAAGATTATATCCATCGCATCGGCCGCACCGGCCGAGCCAACAAAATGGGTACGGCGCTGACGTTCATCGAATAACCTTGGGTTGGAGTGTGGTTTATGCTAGAGTATGTGTCTATGCGCATACTCTTTGTGGTGGCGGCAGTATTGGCGGCCTGTCTGGGGCTGTGGACGCTTCCGGCTCATGCGGCGGACGGCGACGCTGTCATCTATCACGGCCGAATCACCAACATCGTCAAAGAAACTCATGAAGACCGCATCGGGACAGGCACGCTGCAAACCATCCAAACGCTTGAAGTCCAAATTTCCCAAGGTCCGCTGAAAGGCCAGACCGTGCAAGTAGAAAACGACATCAGTCCGCTGAAGTTAAACGATCAGGTGAATTTGGTTTTCTCCACTGACGACCAGGGCAAACCGCTGATTCATAGCGTCGGGTTTGTTGGTGTCTATCGGCTTCCGGCGCTAGGCTGGATTGCCGTTCTGTTTGCCGTTTTGGTTTGCGTGTTCGGCGGCTGGCAGGGTATCCGGGGATTAGCAAGTTTGGCGGGCAGTTTGGCTTTGATTATCTTTGCGCTCTTGCCGGGGCTGCTTCACGGCTGGTCGCCGGTGGGATTGAGCATCGGCGTTTCTGCGCTGATTATTGTCCTCGGATCGTATATCACGCATGGATTTAACCGGACGACGACGGCTGCGGTTCTAGGCATGGTGGTTACGATTGCCCTGGTCGGTACCTTTGCGCTGTATGCCGTTCACGCCGCTCGATTGTCGGGCATGGAAAGCGAAGAAGCCCTCTATTTGAATATCAGTAATAATTTGAATTTGATCGGTTTGCTGCTTGGTGGCATTCTAATCGGACTGCTCGGCATTTTGTATGACATTGCGATCGGCCAGGCGATTGCGGTTGAAGAACTGCGGCGCGCGTCGCCGGAGATGCCGGCCGGCCAATTATATTCCCGCGCGGCTCGGATCGGCCGCGAGCACATCGGGGCCCTTGTGAACACGCTTGCCATCGCCTACGTCGGCGCTTCACTGCCGTTGTTGCTCCTGTTCTATTCTGGCGGCCACACGGTCTCCCAAACGCTCAACAACGAAATTTTTTCGACCGAAATTATCCGCACGCTCGTGGGTAGCATCGGTCTCGTCATAGCCGCGCCGATTTCCACGGCGGTGGCGGTGGCCATGCTCAAAAACACTTCATTTTCGGGTCGGTCTGGCAATGCTCATCCGCACGTTCACTAAAAGTGCATAACTTTGATTGACCCCGCTGCGCGGGGTTTTTATAATAGAAGTAACTAATTAACTTTTTATCTATGCTCGGACTCATCCTCGGCTTAGTTGCATTATGGGTTGTCGGATTTTTCGTGTTTCATGTGCTTGGCTGGTTTATTCATATCTTGTTGGTTATTGCCGTGATTATGATTCTCGTTCGAGTTATTCAAGGAAAAAATCCATTTAAATAACAAATATTATGGCAAAGAGTTTTGACAAGAGATTTATCATCGGATTGATTGCGGCGGTCATTCTGTTGTGCGGCGCGTTATATGCATGGAATAAACCGCCGAGCGGCATTGCTGATCAGCTTGAAGGCAAAACATTTCATCTTTCGACCTATCAAGGTTCGTCCATTGCCGATGGAGCCAATTACACACTCTCGTTTCAGGATGACAAACTGAACGCCAAGTTCTGCAACAGCATGTCGGGAAGTTATACGCTGGCCAGCAGTTTATTGCAAGGCAAGCTTGCTTCTACATTAAAGTACTGCCAAACGCCGGCCGGATTGATGGATATCGAAAATGCATTCGGCGCGGGGATCGATAAAGGATTAAATGTTTCTTATCAAGGCGATACGCTCAAGCTGACGACTGCAGACGACGTTCAATTTGTGTTCACAAAGTAACCGGCATGAAAAAATATATCTTTCTCTCGATCGCGATCGTTCTTGCCGCCGCCGTGGCGTGGGCGTTGCTGTATGCGCGCGGCAATTTCGGCAAACTGATCGCTCAAGTCAGCTATGCCTGCAGCGGCGGCAAGACGATCGAGGCGTCGCTCTATGAGGGTAAGTCAACGCCGGGCCAAGGCCCGGACCAGCCGCCGATTCCCGGCGGCTCGGCGAAAGTTTCTTTGAGCGACGGCCGCAAGTTTACATTAAGGCAAACAATCTCGGCTGACGGCGTTCGCTACGCGAACGCCGATGAATCCTTCGTTTTTTGGACGAAAGGCGATGGGGCGCTTATTCTTGAAAACGGCAACCAAAAAGACTACACTGATTGCATTCAGACACATTAGTTTCTTGTAACAGGGCGGCAGGTTGAAACGTATACTGTCGTTATGCGAAGGAAGAGATTCGGCCGTTTTTCTCTCGCCGGTTCGATCGTTATTATATTGCTTCTTGTCAGCGCGTACGCGCTGATTTCGCGTAAAATCATTCTCCTGCCGGGCGATGATGCGTTTTCCGAGAATGCGATGGCCGATGAATCCGGCCCGGTGCCGATCCAGGTTAAAGTTTTCGGGACATCTGCAACCGGCAAAACGATCACTGGCTACGAGATCGGCACCGGGCCGGATTGCCTGCTTCTGATCGGTGCGATTCACGGTGACGAAATGGGGACGGCTGCCTTGCTGCATCAATTAATTTCTGCCATTGAACAGGATCCCGGAATTTTGCCGCCAAGCAAAAAGGTGGTGATTATTCCCATCGCGAACCCTGAAGGGTACTATGATCGAACCGACAAACTCAATAACGACGGCGTGAATTTAAATTTAAATTTTGACACGACTTCTTGGCAGGAATACGGCCCCGAAGGCACCTACGCCGGCCCCGAGCCATTCTCGGAACCGGAAAGCCGCCTAATCCGGCAGGTTGTCGAGGAATACAATCCGTACGCGATGATTTCTTTCCATGCCCAAGGCGGGTTAGTCTCGCCCGAGGACAATGAGGTATCTCAAGAATGGGGCCGTTGGTACGCCGCCGCGACGGGCTATGACTATTTCGATGGCTGGGAGTATGCAGGCACCGCTACGGCCTGGTTTGTCGAACAAACCGATCGGCCGGCGATTACCGTTGAATTGCACACCAACCTCGGCAGCGATTGGGACATCAATAAAGATGCGCTTTTGAAACTCATCGGCACCGTCGGCGTAAATGTGCCAAATTAAAACGATCTGCTCAAAGAGCAGATCGTTACTTGTCGACGGGAACTAAGTAGGAAGGGGCAGGGACCGGGATTGGGGACGTAACTTTTACTTGCGGTTGCCCGTTTTCTATCAGAAATTCAAATTCCATTGGCAGAAAAATCTCAACAGGATTGCCATTGCGGGTCGCCGGTTTGAACTTCCAGAATGGCGTGACTCTTGAAATGACATCTAGTAATTCTTGCCGGTAGTTCATTTTCTCGGGTGTATCCACGAGAACAACATTTCCCTCACTGTCTATCAGTAGCTCTACTTGGATACTTTCCGATGCCCCCGGCTTTATGAGCGAGGGTGGGCAGGATGGTGATATATAGACGATTTGAACGGGGTATGTATCGTTGTACTGAGATTTTCCAATCATGTCGAAGGACAATACGAAGGTTGTATCCACAACCATCATGGAGACAATATTGTCCTCTCGTTCTATCCTGGAAAGCAGCGGTTTAAGATCAACGGTGTTCTTGAAATCATCTGCGCCCACGGCCGCGTAGTGGATTTTCAGGCCGGAAGCCCGGGAAGCCAGAGCGGGGAAAGTGAGAGTATACCGATACACCTCATCCGGTAGAACCAGGCGGTAAGCCCAGGACCAGGAAGTCTCTCGATTTACCTCTAGAGAACTTTTGATTTGATGGTACGCTGTTCCCGAATCGTCAACGAGATAGGCAGCATCAAGCGGAAAGATTTTTCCGTCATCATTGTTATCTGGATGCGGCTTGTTTCTCCGTGCAGAGACGAAAAGTACCGTCTCGGTCGGTGTCACTTTGAGCTTTTCGAACTCAAAGGTGAGATTATTTTTTGGGCTGTATTTCCAGGGATTCCAGTCCTTGTTTAGGACTGAATCCCCGGGAGAGGTAGCAGCAACACTGCTGATCAGAGATGAAAGCTGCTTCTCGGCCTCTTTCTTTTTCTGTTCCTTTGCTTCCTCTTGTTTCCGGTACTCTTCGGCGGTCTTGGAATCGAAGACGTGGATTGTTTGCCCCTCGGGGCCGATTTTGGCCCCGAGGGGCATTTTCACGATCACGTTGTCGCTGGTGCGATAGTACGTCGCTCGGGCGTTGCCCGAAAAGACGTCAAAAATACTTCCGCTGTACTGGGCTGAAGCCAAATACATCACGCCGAACCAGGTGACCATGATGAGTGCCGCCTTTGGCGCCCAGATGGTCTTCTTTCGCTTGATCACGTCCACCAATAATTTGTTGGTGAGAGACATGATGACAAGCGTGAACGTCACGCCGGCAATCTTGGCTAAGTAGCTGTCGATGCCGTGCAAGGTGAGCGTGGTAGCCATCTTGTCGTAGGCCCACCAGAACATGAAGATGTCGCTCACGATCAGTAACGCGTAGCCGGCGGCCACGCTTCCGATGAGGATGAGAATTGCACCGATTGCCTTCTTCAAGAATTGATCGATCTTGCTCATCGAACCCTCCCGCTCAACAAGTACAACGCCAACAAACCTTCGAGAGTTACTCCCATCACGACTTTCCTCCTTCCTTGAGATGTCAAGGAGCGATTCTCCTGACACCGTGCCGGAGAGGTGGTTTTATAATAGGATTTATTTTAAGATATGTCAAGTATTTTCTTTGACGATAACTGGTATAATTAAAAAATGTCTCCCCGAGCTTTCATTACGATTGGAGTGCTGATTGGATCCACGATTGGCGGCTATATCCCGGTTTTGTGGGGCGATTCGGCATTCTCCATAACATCAATGTTCTTTGCGTTTCTTGGCGGTTTGGCCGGTATCTACTTTGGCTGGAAAATCAGTCAAAGCATGTAGCATGTATTTTGTGTATCTTTTGGAATGCGGGGATCGGAGCATTTACACAGGGATTACGACAGATGTGGAGCGGAGGTTCCAGGAGCATCGCAAAGGCATCGGCAGTGCATACACTCGATCCCGAAAAGTCTTAAAGATATTGTACACAGAGAAATATCGAACGCGGAGCGGGGCGTCCAAGCGGGAAGCCGCCATCAAACGCTTGGCGCGAAAAGAAAAACTGATTCTCATTTCCCGCTCACGTAGCGCTAATGCTCCTCGCGGAGTATAATGGAATTGCATGCTATTCTTCTTTCGTTCGACCCATCGAAAGGCTCTCATCCCGCTGCTGATCGGCATCGTACTGCTCGGTGTTGCGTTCTTTGTGGCCCGCCAAAAGCCGGAATCGCCGCTGGCGACCGCCACACCGAGTGGAAGTCCCCAAAATTCCGCGATTCCGTCAGTGAATGTATCTGGCTGGCGGCTGTATTCCAGCCAGAATGTCGGATTTCGGATGAAATATGATCCGACCCTAACGGTTGACCAAACTCAAGCCGACAGCATCCGATTCTCTATGTGGGGTCCGACCCAGCGCGGCCAGACCGAACTGTATGACGGCATTTCTTTGGAAGTTCGCCGCGTAGCGGCGAACTCGTTCGATGACTATGTAAATCAGCAAATGGATCAGTTCAAAGATG
>DASZRH010000023.1:0-11414 GCA_035549275.1 Minisyncoccota bacterium
CCCAGGTGGCGGCGGCGATCGGCCGCCCGCGCGCTGCACGCGCGGTCGGCAACGCGCTCAACAAAAACCCTTTCGCGCCCGAAGTACCGTGCCATCGGGTTATCCGCAGCGATGGTTCGACCGGTGGATTTGCATTCGGCCGGAAGAAAAAGATACAATTACTCAAGAAAGAAGGCGCAATCTAACACCCTCATGGCAAAACGCATTCTCCTTGTCGGCGGCGGATCGGGCGGCCACGTATTTCCGCTCGTAGCGGTCAGCGCGGCGCTGCGCCGCGCTGACCCGTCCGTTGAACTCTACGCTCTGGGTGAAGGGCGCTTTATGGCCGATGCCATGCGCGAAGCGGGCATTCCGTTTACCAAGATTTCCGCCGGCAAGCTCCGCCGCTACGCGAGTGCCCGCACGTTTTTGGCACCGGTTCAGTTTCTGTGGGGCTTTATCCAGTCGCTCTGGCATCTCTTTCGCATCATGCCTGACGCGGTCTTTACCAAGGGCAGCTACGCTTCAGTGGCGCCGTCGCTGGTTGCCCGCCTTTATCGCATTCCCGTCTATACCCACGAGTCCGATTCGGTGCCCGGCCGAGCCAATCTCTTCATTAGTAAACTCTCCAAAACGACATTTATTTCCTTTGCCGACTCCAAAAAATATTTTAAAGAAGAAGCTACTCTCCTGACTGGCAATCCGATCCGGCCCGAAGTTCTCCAGGGCCAGCGTGAAGCGGCATTGAAGCATTTTAATTTCCGCGCCGACAAGCAGACGATTTTTATTTTCGGCGGCAGCCAGGGCTCCAAACGGATTAACGACAGTATTCTCCAGTCGCTTGTCCAGATCGTGCCGCAATACCAGGTTATTCACCAATGCGGTGATTCCCAACTGACGGCGGTTACCGCCGAAATCGAACGGCTTGAGCGCGAAGGGGAGAGATCGTACGGCCCGATGATCAAAGCCAACTACCGGCTGTTCGCGTTCCTATCCGTCCAAGAGGTGGCCCTGGCCTATGCGGCTGCCGATGTGGTCATCTCTCGCGCCGGTTCTTCGAACTTGTTTGAAATCGCGGCGCTGGGCAAGCCCGCGATTGTTATTCCGATTACCCATTCCAACGGTAATCACCAGGTCCAGAACGCCGTAGAACTTTCGCTCTACGGCGCGGTCATGATCGAGGAAGCCAACCTCACGCCGCATATTTTGATCAACCAGATTCAGGACTTGCTGGATCCGGCGCGCTGGGCGGAGCGAAGCGCCAAGATAAAAACTTTTGCCGCCGCGGACGCGGCGGCAAAAATCGCCGAAGTATTGCTGAAATAACCATGAAATGGACACTCGAAGGTTTTCCCGAGCAGAAGAAGCTTTTCGAATTCTTAATTGAGAAGGGAATCCTTACCCACGCCTATCTTTTTTCCGGCCCGGCCAGTATCGGCAAACACCTCTTTGCCGAAAACATATTCGTGTTGGCAAATAACCGGCCAAAATTCGATTCCGCCGATCCCGATTTGCGGCTTATCCAGCGAAAGCCGGAAGAATCACGGATTTCCATCGAGACCGTCCGGACAATCAAGCAGTTCGTCGCATTGTCGGCGTTCAGCGGCCCTTACAAATTCATTATCATTAATGAAGCCGAGGTTATGACCGACGAGGCGGCCAACGCACTGTTGAAAGTCCTGGAAGAGCCGGCACCGAAAACGGTATTTATACTGATCTCAAGCCAGCCGGACCAGCTGCCCCATACTATCGCGTCGCGCTGCCAGGAAATTCGCTTCGCTGGCCACGATTCGGCGACGATTGAACGCGCGCTGGCCAAAAGTAAGTTACCGGCAGAGGACAAAATATTTATTGCCGAACTAGCCCAGGGTCGCTTGGGCTGGGCGATGGAGATGAACGACAAGACGCATATCAAAAAACTCAAAAAGGCGATTGATGAATTTTCAGAGCTTTTAAACCAGCCTCTGGCCGCGCGCCTTGCGTATGCCAAGAAAATCTATGAGAAGGAAGAATACGCTCATGTTGTGCCGTATTGGCTCATGTGGGCTTACGCGCGCCGGGAAACGCTTCCAAACGCGCCGCACGTCCTCTCCCAACTCCTCACGCTCCACGCCCACCTCGCACACTCCCAATACAACCACCGGTTATTACTCGAAAATACCCTGATTAACCTCTAGTGTGTCAAGTTTGACGCCGCCGCCAGGCGGCGTATCCTTACCTTCGGAGTTCTTTTCGGTGTCTAGCAAAAAAGCCCACAAAATCGGCTTTATCGGCTCGTATCATGGTGCTTTGTTTCTCTTCTTTTTGGTTGTTCTGCTGCTGAATTGGGGATTTGTCGCCGATTTTCTCTGGGAATGTGCATCCCACCCTGTACCGTTCGTTTTTTGCGTATCCGCCGTCTCGCTTGTTGTTCTCGTCATCCGTACGCTCCGCGCCGAACGCACTCGGCATCTTCAATAGGCCCTCCAAGGGCCTATTTGCTTGTAAATCAGGACCCGTTTGATATACTGTCGCTATGTATAAGGAACTCATCCAGCAGCGCAAAAAGGAATTCGACGTCGCATTTGAATTCGCCAAAAACGAAGCTGGCGCGATCCGAACCGTCCGAGCCAATCCTTCGATGGTCGAAGATTTAACTGTTGAATATATGGGTTCGCGGATGCGCGTCAAAGAACTTGGTGGGATTTCTACGCCCGAACCGCGCGTCCTGGTTATCCAGCCCTGGGATTCCGGCGCGCTGGCCGCCGTCGAAAAAGCCATTCGTGAAAGTTCACTTGGTCTTAATCCGGTCAACGACGGCAAAGTCATTCGCCTCACCATTCCGCCGCTGACCGAAGAGCGCCGCAAGGAATTCATCAAATTGTTGAGCCAAAAAATGGAAGAAGCCCGCATTCGCATGCGCCAGACCCGCGAAGACATTCTCAAAAAAATTCAAACCGCAGTTAAAGAAAAAACTGCCCGTGAAGACGATCTCTTCCGTGGCAAAGAAGAACTCCAAAAACTCATCGATGAATATCATAAAAAACTTGATGACTTGGCCAAGAAAAAAGAACAAGAATTAATGATTGGCTAATGCTGACCGCACTGATTTTTATTATCGTCATCGGAGTCCTAGTCCTTGTCCATGAATTTGGACATTTTATTTTTGCTAAAAAAGCAGGAATGAAAGTCGAAGAATTCGGATTTGGTTTTCCGCCGCGTCTCTGGGGAATCAAAAAGGGGGAGACAACGTATTCGATCAACTGGATTCCGTTCGGCGGCTTCGTCAAAATTCTCGGCGAGGACGGCGATGAACGCGGCCCGCGCAGTTTTGCGTCCGGTTCGTTCGGCCAGCGGATTTTGGTGATTGTCGCCGGCGTGCTCATGAACATTCTGCTCGCGGCCGTGTTTCTGGTGATCGTTAACTTCTTTGGTTTGCGCGTCGGAATCTCCGAGCAGGAGGCCGCCGGCTATCAGGATTTGAAGATTCAGATCGTGGAAGTTTCGGCCGGCAGTCCGGCCGCGGCGGCCGGACTGCAGCCGCTTGATGAAATCCGCGGCTATGCGGACGGCGGGACGTTTTACGCCATTCACACGACCGAAGAGCTGCAAAATCTGACCGCTCAACGCCAAGGCCAGCCGATCACGCTGGAACTCACGCGCGGCGCGACCGATATTGAAAAAACCCTCACGCCTCGCGCCAATCCGCCCGCAGGCCAGGGCGCACTGGGCATCTCGCTGGCCATGACCGGCTTGGTTCACTATCCATGGTATGAATCCATCTGGCGCGGCTTTTACGACACCGGAATCATCATTATCAACACGGTTCTCGGCTATTACTATCTTTTGAAAACTCTGATTATTCATGGTACGTTGATAGCAGAAGTTTCCGGCCCGATCGGCATCGCCGGTTTGACCGGCCAGGCTGCCCGTATCGGCATAACCTATCTTTTGCAATTTGTGGCCTTGATCTCGGTCAACCTGGCCGTTTTGAATATTATTCCGTTCCCGGCTTTGGACGGCGGCCGCGCGCTGATGCTGATTATCGAAAAGATCAAAGGTTCGCCGATTCACCGCAAAACGGAAATGGTCATCAACATGGCCGGCTTCTATCTTCTTATCGCGTTGATGGTCTATATTACATACAAAGACATTTCTAAATTCTTCTAGCAATGAAATTCACCCAGCTGTTCACCCGCACAACCCGCGAAATTTCCGCCGATGAAACCGCGATTAACGCCCAATATTTGATTCGTGGCGGGTTTGTTTACAAAAACTCGGCTGGTGTGTACTCATTTTTGCCGCTGGGCTGGCGCGTTGCACAAAAAATCATGGCCATCGTTCGTCAGGAAATGAATAAGATCGGCGGCCAGGAATTGTTCATGCCCGCGTTGGTCGAGAAAAAATTCCTCGAGCCGACGGGCCGTTGGAATCTCGATGTGGGATTTTTTGCCAAAAGTATGAACGAAAAAGAAGCTAGCTTTACACTAGGCTGGACGCATGAAGAAGTGCTGATGGCGATCGCTTCTCGGTACGTGAGTTCGTACAAAGATTTGCCGTTCTCGGCGTATCAAATTCAGACGAAATTCCGCAATGAAGCCCGGGCCAAGTCCGGTTTGCTCCGCGGCCGCGAATTCATGATGAAGGATTTATACAGTTTCCATGCGTCCGAAGCCGATTTGATGGATTTCTATGAGCGCGCCAAGGAAGCGTATCTGAAAATTTTCTCGCGCGTCGGCCTGAAAGCATTTTATACGCTGGCCGCCGGCGGCGATTTCACGGCCAACAATACCCATGAGTTTCAAGTTGTCACGCCGATCGGCGAAGATACGATTTATATATGCGGAGGGTGCGAATATGCAGAGAATAAAGAAATTTCAAACTTGAAAGCCGGGGACGCGTGTCCCAAATGCCAAGGCGTCGTTCGGGAAGAAAAATCGGTTGAAGTCGGCAATATTTTCCCGCTGGGCACTAAATATTCCGTGCCGCTGGGCCTGGAATTCGTTAATCAGGATGGAGTCAAAAATCCTGTAGTCATGGGATCATACGGCATCGGCATCAGCCGGCTGATGGCCACGATCGTCGAGGTGATGAACGATCCCAAAGGAATTCTCTGGCCGGAAAGCGTGGCGCCATTCAAAGTTCATCTCATTTCGCTGGAACAGCCCGAACGCGTCGAGAAAATCTATCAGCGGCTTGTCGAAGACGGCGTTGAAGTGCTCTACGACAACCGTGATGACAAAACGGCCGGAGAAAAATTCGCCGACGCCGATCTCATCGGCTGTCCGATTCGGCTTGTCGTCAGCAGAAAGATCGCCGAGGACGAAATTGAAATCAGGCGCCGCTCGGAATCTGCCGCTCGCGTTATCCACTTGAACGACCTGGCCGCCTCTTTATAGAATAAAAGTAAGTTAACAATTAAATAATCTTTCATGACGATCAGACATGGATTGCGAATGACTGCCGCTTCAGTGACGATTGCAGGATTGTGTGCCGGATTGCTGTGTATACCGCCGAGTATCTTCGCCGATACGTCGGCTTCTTTTGTTCCCGCAAGCGGGACAGATGCGACGAGCGGGTCGGCGGCCGCACTGACGACAACGCCCACGGGCGACATCGCGCGGCTTGCTGTCAGCGATGATAGCCGTATGGCCAGCGACGGGCCCTGGCCGGGAACAGGTGCGTATGACGAGACTGCATATATCGAGTTTGCGTTTGTGCCGAGTATTCCTGGAGATTCAACGCCGGTGTCGGTTACGCTGACTAACGAATATCGTCGCGCAACGGTGTTAACCGCGGCCAAGCTGGAAGTGTGGGACGGAAATGTCTGGCAGGATATAGCGATTAGCTTGCCGTCTGCAATAAATACTGATTTTTCAGAAACGGTTGATGTATCGAGTATTCTCGACACGGCGGGAAAAATCAACGGAGCTAAAGTTCGCTTCTTGGCCTATCGCGATACGCCGGCGGCCAGCGCGACGACGAGCCACGATTTTATTAGTTTGAATGTGGTGTATACCGCAGCTATGCCGACGCCGTCGGATACTCCGACCCTGACGCCATCACCGACACCTGAACCAACGGAAACTCCCACACCCAGCGCAATGCCCAGTGAGACTCCAACTCCGACCGTAACCCCAACGCCAAGTGAAACGCCGGAGCCAACAGAAACACCTACTCCGTCCGCGACTCCAATGCCGACGCCGAGCGTTACACCAACAGCAACGCCCACGGCTTCACCAAGGCCGTCTTATACCCCGTCTCCTTCGCCGACTAAAACACCAACTCCAACACCTAGGTCAACTCCGAAACCGCCGCATGACAACGATCATGATGACCATGGAATCCATTTTCCGATCCATCAGCCCGAGTATCATCGTTCGATCGGGCACCTGATCAAGTCATGCTTTGACAAAATCGGTGGGCTATTCCATCGCTAAGGTAAAACGGGTTCAATCAAAACCGCGGCCGGAACGGCCGCGGTTTTGATTGTTGATGCTCTTTTTGGTACCATACTGTATCGTATAACCAGCGGATTTCTCCATGCTCAATAAACTTTTCAGCTTCTGGTCCAAAGACATCGGCATTGATCTCGGCACGGCCAACACGCTTGTTTACGTGAAAGGCAAGGGCATCACGATCAACGAACCGTCGATCGTGGCCGTTAACCAGAAGACGGGAAAGATTCTCGCGATCGGCAAACAGGCCCGTACGATGGTCGGCCGCACACCCGGCCATATTATGGTTTCCCGACCGCTTGTGAACGGCGTCGTTTCCGATTTCGAGGTTACCGAGCAGATGCTCAAGTATTTCATTGATAAAGTTCACCAGGAAAGTTTCTCGCTCCTGCCGCGGCCGCGGGTTGTGGTCGGCGTGCCGTCGGGCGTGACCGAAGTTGAAAAGCGGGCTGTTGAGGATGCAACCTATAGTGCCGGAGCGCGGGAAGTGTATTTGATCGAAGAGCCGATGGCGGCAGCCATCGGCGCCCGCTTGCCGATTCAGGACGCCGTCGCCAATGTGATCGTGGATATGGGCGGCGGTACGACCGAAGTGGCCGTGATCTCAATGGGCGGCGTAATCGCGTCTCGGTCGCTCCGCATTGCCGGCGACAAACTCAACGACGATATTTTGCGGTATATGCGCAGTGAGCGGAATCTGTTAATCGGCGAAGCGACCGCCGAAAATTTGAAAATTCACCTGGGGTCGGCCTATCCGCTCGAAGAAGAAATGGAAGGCCAAGTTCGCGGCCGCGATTTGGTTTCGGGTTTGCCGCGGGAAATTACCGTAACGTCTGAAGAAATCCGCACCGCGATGCACCGTTCGGTCAAAAGCATCGTCATGGCCATCAAAAACACGATCGAAGAAACCCCGCCTGAATTGACGGCCGACCTGGTGAACCGTGAAATTAACCTCGCTGGCGGTGGCGCGCTGCTGCGCGGCCTCGATCAATTCATTGAGCATGAAACAAAATTATCTGTTAAAATTGTAGATGATTGTCTGACCGCGGTTGCCCGCGGTTGCGGTCTAGTGCTGGAGAATATTGATGATTTGCGGTCGGTTTTGCTCTCCACCCAGCCGGATAATTTCTTTTAGCCATGAAACTTCGATCGTCGGTATTGTTAATGAGTGCCATTGTGATTACGCTGGCCGTTGTTGGCTTGGTTGCCTTGGTGTTCAAAAGCGAGCGTATCGCAGCCCAGCCGTTTAAGGATGGCGCTGCGCGGGCATTTTCCGTATCCGGCGCGATTCGCCAATGGGCGGAATATATCGTGAATTGGAAACACTTGGCCCAGGAGAATGAAGACCTCCGTTCCCAGCTGGCGCAGTCGACTGCGGCGCTCGCCGCGGCTGACGTCTTGAAAGAAGAAAATAACGATTTGCGATCGGCGCTGCACCTGGCCCAGGAAGTTCATCGTGACGTCGTTCCGGCCGGTTTGTTTAACGTCTCGTTGATGCCGGACGGATATTCGGCGCTTATTAACAAAGGCAAGAATGACGGCATCGCCGCAGGCGATGCCGTGGTAACGCTCGACGGAGCTCTTTTGGGGACGATTCAGGAAACGTTCGACGATTCCGCACGAATTACGCTCGTCACTGATCCTTCGTTCAAAGTTACCGTTCGCGTCTTGGGTGGGGACACGACCGGCATTGCCCGCGGCGACCTTGCCGACGGCCTGCGATTGGATCTGGTGGTTCAATCTGATCAGATCAGCGAAGGAGATACGCTTGTTTCCACCGGTAACGATTTGATTCCCGCAGGCTTGGTTGTGGGAGTCGTAGATTCAATTCATACTAACGACGCCGAGTTATTCCAATCAATCACGGTCTCGCCGTCCGCCGCCTTCGGCACCGGCAGCGTGGTGGTTATACATCAATGAAGCATGTTTTAATTCCCATTGGATTTCTGATCGCGCTGGCGGCGGACGGCATTCTTCTGCCAGCGGTATTTCATATTCAGACTGTGTCGTTAGTTATTATTTTTTTGGTGAGTATTCTCGTGGTCTATCCGTTTGACGGCGCGCTCATCATCTGGGGCATCGCCCTGGCGGGATTGGCTGGCTTCTGGCAAGGTTTGCCATTCGGGACATTGATCTTGGCCTGGTTACTGACGGCCGCCGCGTGGCGAGCTGCTGCGTTTTTCGTGGACATGACGCCGGCAGCGGAGACTCGGTCGCTGGGCAATCTGACATTACTGTTGATTCTCGGCATGTTCGGCATGTTGGTAGCTCAAGGGTTATTCCTCATTCTGGAACGCGTATTTTATGGTAGCGTTCAGTCCAAGGTTTTTCTGGCGATGCTCCGGACACCGTCGGATTACGTGTGTGCTATGATAGGGCTGATATTCTTTACCTTTTTCTTGACTCGCTTTTCCCATGGCCAAAAATTACCATATCAACATTTCCGATGATTGGGTTGCTCCGGAAGAGACGCTTTTGGATGCCGGCAGCGAATTTTCCAATCTTGAACAGCCGATCCAGGGGACGGCGTTCTCGCTTGCGTTTTGGGGCGTCACCGTCCTCTTTGCCGTTGTTGTGGCGGTTTCCGGCTGGATGGGCGTGATCCATTTTGACTATTTCGCCGGTTTGGCGTTTCAGAACCGTTCGGTAAATTTCCTGGTACCGCCGCCGCGGGGCCTGATTTTCGACACGACCGGTCTGCCGCTCGTTCAAAATATTCCCAGCTTTGACTTGGTGGCGGTTTCCAAAGAGGCAAAGACTTTGCTGGACGACGATGCCGCTCTGACATCCGTTGCCCAAACGCTGCAAGAAGACAAAGAACAGCTTAAGAACGACCTTGGCGAACAGTCCCAGGCCGCCAGCATATTTTTTGTCGCGCATGATTTGACCAAAGACCAGATTCTGGCTGTGGAATACCAGCACCCCGCCGGCCTCTATGTGATTCCGGACGTGAAGCGTTCGTATGTTGACGGACCGAGCTTGGCCCACGTCGTCGGCTATGTCGGCAAAGTAACCAAAGATGACCTGGCGGCGGATTCATATTATGCCCCTACTGACACGATCGGCCGCTTGGGGATCGAGAGCCAGTATGAGGACGTGTTGCGTGGCGAGCATGGCCGCATATTCTTCGGCGCGGACGCGGATACGTTGAATTTGGATGCGCAGGCCGGCCGAGGCGTCCAGTTGAACATTGACGCGAGTCTTCAGAAGACCGCCTATGACCAGCTTCGGGCCGTCCTCGCCTCGGCCGGCCTGACGCGCGGCGCCGTCATTGTCCAAAATCCCCAAACTGGGGCCGTCCTGGCTTTGGTCAGTTTTCCGTCGTTTGATAGCAACAATTTCGCCGACGGTTTATCCCAGGCCCAATATAAATCAATCTTTGAAAATTCTGACCGGCCGCTGTTCAATCGCGTGGTCAGCGGTCTCTACAACCCCGGCTCAACAATCAAGCCGCTCATGGGCATGATGGGTCTCCAAGAAGGAGTCATTACGCCTACCACCACAATCCAGGATTGCATCAGCATTACGATTCCCAACCCGTTCACGCCCGGCGTCCAATATACTTTCAAGAATTGGCGTGCCGATACGGGCCCGTTCAACTTGCGGCGGGCGATTGCCAACTCCTGCAACGTGTTTTTCTTCTCCGTCGGCGGCGGTTTCGGCTCGATCCGCGGCCTGGGCATCGAAAAAATTGATTCATATTTGAAAGCGACGCTGGCCGATTCCGATTTGGGTATTGATTTGGGTGGGGAAGAACACGGCTTTGTCCCGACGCCGCAATGGAAAGAATCCGAGCGCCACGAGAACTGGTACCAAGGCGATACATACAACGTTTCCATCGGCCAGGGCGATCTGATCGTTACGCCGTTGTGGTTGAATACATATATTTCCGCCATCGCCAACGGCGGGACGCTGTACAAGCCCGAAGTCGCCAAAGCGATCGTGGATAATAACAAAAACCCGATTCAAACATTCGAACCCCAGCAGATCGGCTCTTTGCCATTTGATGGCAGTGTGATCAGCGAAATTAAAAGCGACATGCAGGAAACGGTTCTCTCCGGCACTGCCCAGACGTTCAAAGACTTGCCAGTTACGGTCGGCGCCAAGACCGGCACTGCCGAAGTTGTCAAAGGCCGCAGTATTAACTCGTTATTTACCGCATTTGCTCCCATGGATAACCCCCAGATTGCACTGACTGTGCTGGTTGAAGGTTCGGCATCCAATCAGGGCCTTGCCATCCAGGTTGCCCATGCAATCATGAAACAGTATTTCGCTCCGCCCGCGACCCCAACCCCGTCTCCTTCGCCTGCGCCCTAAGAGTTGTGTGTTCCCTCCAGGTATGATATATTGCTAGCCATGACTGACCAATATTTCAGCAAGGAAGGATTGGAAAAACTCAAGCAGGAGCTTCAACAGCGCACCGAAGTTATGCGTCCGGAAATTGCCCAGCGCATCAAGGAAGCCAAAGAACAAGGCGATCTGTCCGAAAACGCCGAGTTTGACGCCGCTAAAGAAGCCCAGTCCATGAACGAAGGCCGCATCGAAGAAATCAAAAAGATTCTCGAGAACGCCGTTGTCATTCGCGATGACACGCCGCACTCCGGCACAGTTACCGTCGGCTCGCGCGTCAAAGTCCAATCCGACAAGCATACTCATGAATTCGTCATCGTCGGCGTCTCCGAATCCGATCCGGCTGCCGGTCATATCTCCAACGAATCGCCGATCGGCAAAGGCCTCCTGGGTCACAAGAAAGGCGATACGGTCAAAATAAAGACGCCCAAAGGGGATGTCGAATACAAAGTCGTCGAAGTGAAGTAGCGTCGTGGATAGTGCAATATGAAAATCAGCCCGCGCTCCGCGCGGGCTGATGGGTGAAAGGAGAGAACTAGTGCCTGAATCGCAAGTAGCTTGCGAGCTCGTGGATCTTGCCGCCGGCCGAGGGTTCGGCCAGGGCTTGCAAGTCCAGCACATCGCCGTGGCGGATGTCGCGGAAACGGT
>DASZRH010000024.1:0-5044 GCA_035549275.1 Minisyncoccota bacterium
TCATCGGTACGCGGATCGCGAGCAATGTCGTGGATAATGGTCGGATAGCTCTGGCCGTCCACGATTACATAGATAAGGGTGGATTCGCCGGCCGTATGGAATGTCTTGGCAAAATCCTTCTTTGGAACCTGGAGTGAAATCGGCTCCTGGCCTTTGCCATACAGAACAGCCGGAACAAAGCCGGATTGGCGCAACGCATTAACCTTCCCGCCCAAGACTGTGCGGATTTGCGCCTGCAATTCAATTTTTTGAGGTTGGGACTTCATAATAATAAAGCTTCATTATCATAGCATAAAAGATTAAAAAGTGCAAAGGCGCCTGGCGGCGCCTTCCAAAATGGTCATTCGGAGACTGGAATTTTAATATCCGTAAGACCGAAAAAGTTGGAAACAACGGGGAAAAACCAGACGCTTACCATAAAAAGGCAATTGCTTACGGTTATCATTGCACCGACTAAAAAAAGAGCAAATTCGTGAGCCGGAACCCTTAACAGGAAGGCTAGCCATCCGAAATAAAATACAGAGCAAAGGCATACGACAGACACTTTCACAAAAAGATATCGCGTGTCTTTCCAAAAATCATCCGCAAGCTGGGACCATCGCCGTACCGGAACCTGGTTTTCTCTTTCGTAGTAACATAACTGAAGTAATCTTGAAAAGATTCGCATAAGCAACCGCGTCACGAAAAAAGAAGTTATTCCGCAACAGAGCAGCAATGCATCCCCGAGCAAACGAAGAGTCATAGGAGCTGGCCATACGATACCCCTACTTTTGGAATAAGGCAAGTTTCTGGAGAACAAGCTTTTTGACCTCTTCGGCCGCGGGCGTGAGATATTTATAGGGTGTGGTTTCGTTCGGATGCTCGACAAGCTGTCTGGCCAGTTCGTGCTGATACGCCACGCGGAGCTCGGTATTGAAGTGGACGTTGGCAACGCCGGCCTGAATGGCGGTATGAACATCGTCATCTTTGAGGCCGGAAGCACCATGCAAAACATAATACGGCGTCGGCGCGGCAGCCACAATTTTTTTGAAATGCCCAATATCAAGCTTCTCTTCCTGGTCGGTCACAATACCATGGATATTGCCGAACACGACTGCCATTCGATCCACGCCGGTTTGACCGACAAAATCGGCCACTTCTTCGGGTTTCGAATAATCGTCAGGGCTGATTTCGATCTTAGTTTGAACTTCCGACGATCCTTTCAAGTAGCCAAGTTCGCCCTCGACGGAAATATCGGGATTCACGGATCGCGCGTATGCCACGACCTGTTTGGTCAGCGCAATATTATCTTCCCGGGCCAATTTGGAAGCATCAATAATAACGGAATCATAGCCGGCATCGATCGCTTCTTTGCATTTTTCAAATGATTTAAAGTGGTCAGCATTCAGAAATACCGGAAACTGCATGCTTTCGCGGATCGCCCGGACCAGGGCCACAGCTTCGGTGATCCCGATAAAGCCAGCTTCGCCCTCGGAAGTACCAACCATCACAGCTACGCTGCCCGCCTCCCCGGCCGCCGCAACAATAGCCTTGAGTACATCCTCGGTCGCGAAATTAAAATGACCGATAGCTTGTTTCCGATCCCGCGCCTGCTGCAAATAGTAATTTAAGTTCATAAGAGGATAAAGCCGGTAATAATATTTTCTTCGGTTAAGGTGTTGAGCCGGTCTCGGCTCATGTATGCGGCGAATAATGCGTTCCAGAGCGCTTCCTGCTGGTGATACAAATATTTAACTTCGCCTTTTTTAACGGCTGACATGACGAGATCGACAATGTCAAAGCTTACCAAAACATCCTGACTGGCCTGGTTTTTGAAATAATCGCCGATCCAGTCCAGACCTGTCCAATAACTGATATTAAACTTGTCGGTATCACCCATCAGCGCCGCGATTTTTGGAAATTCGCTTTGAACCAGGCGCCAGTGCTCGGCCTCGGGATCAACATGGTGTTCAGCCAGGCGCGGATCAAGCGGATCGTCTTTGGCGAGATAGCGCTGGACGATGCGCCAGGCCAGGTGCGGCGCCGAAGGCGCCGCACCTGCGGGCACGTCGCCGCGCAGCAACGACTGCAATTTTGAGACAAAATCAGCATCGCGGATATATTTCCTAAACAGATTGCTGTAGAACGGAACCTCGTGAAGATAGTGCATCAAGAGCAAAAAGGTCCGCAACGTTTCGCCGGGCGTGGAAATATCCTCGGGACTGATAAAAATAATGCCGTATTCTTTCAAGTGGCTGACATTGTGGAATTTTTTTCCGATAAATTTCTGGGCAATATCCAGCCACTTGGTGTGCAGAACTTTAATTTCTACTTCCCGATCCTCGAAATCGGCGGCAGTGAGGTCGTTATATGCTACATCAAAAAACTGGTGCATCCACTGAGTGGTCTGAGTAAATCGCAGCGCGGCAACGACTGATGCAAAACCTTCTTTGGCCAGAAGTTCGCTTACGGATCCATAGCCGAAATGGTCCAGCAGGCTCTGGGGCGGCATTTTTTCGAGCAGCGCCGCGACTTTTTCTTTCTTGATGAAAAAACCCTTCGGCGGCGTAAAGGTCTGAAGCGCCAGTTGGGCCAGTTTGCCGGAATCATCGGACATCTTCGATAAATCCGGCTTGCCGAGAAAAGAAAAGAGTTTCTGATCGATCGCTAAAAGCTTGGCAGCCAACGCGTCATATACGCTTTCAGCCGATGATTCCCGCGTTAGGCCCAGATCAGCTAAAACTTGATTAACGGCCGCATCGGCGGCTTGACCTGTTTCTTCAACCACGCCTTCTTTACCGCTGATTTCTTTCATTTGCGCATCAACGCCGACAATCTTGTTCCCGGTTGTACCCAGAATCCGCCCCAGTTTTTGGTAGTAATCCGTCATTGTTATTTCTTTGAAACTTCAACGAGAGGCCATGAACCCATGTCGCCGGCTTTCAGGATGCCGGCTTTACCGCCGAATTGAGTGACAACGGACGAAGCGTTTGCCGTGCCCAGCTGGATAGCCTTGGGAATATCGCCGGATCGGATATATTCGGCGGTAAAGCCGGACGCAAACGCGTCGCCGGCGCCGGTTCGTTCGACGACTGGCGAGTCCGGTACGCCGGCAGAATAGACAGCTGTGCCGTCCGAGACGCTGACGCCTTCATGGCCATTGGTCATCACGAACACGCCCTTCACAATCTCATCCATTTTTTTGAAAATTGCATCTTTATCTTTGAAATCAACATTCAGGAGCTGGCCGGCTTCTTCTTGATTCATGCTGACAATCGCCGCGTTTTCCAGTAACGGCCGGAGTTTTTCCAAGCCATGAGCCAATTCTTTCCCGCCGGGATTGGTGGCGATTTTGACGCCATTTTTTTGGGCCCATGCCACAGCTTCCATTAATAAATCATAATGGCCGCCTATGCTGTCGAGAAAAACCCATTTCGCGGCAATCCGATCGAACGGAATCGCCGTGGCTTCAAAGTGCTGGCCTTCTCCTTTGTAGGACAAAATCGTCCGCTCGCCGCTTCCATCCACCAGAATAACCGAGTAGGCCGTTACGTCATCATCGTGCCGCTGGAAAAAATCTGTCAGCACGCCTTCGCGAGACAATTCATCCAGCACGGCCATGCTGTTAGAATCCTTGCCGAGAACACCAATACAAGCCGTTTTGAAACCCTGGCGGGCAAACGTAACGGCGGCATTCGTACCTCCGCCGCCCGTCGTGAGAACAATTTTTTTAACTTCGAGTTTGGATCCAAAGCCAAGGGCCAGCGCTTCGCCGGTTGGAAATTGAGGATCTTTGATGCGAACGCCGCCGAAATCGCTCAAGAAAACATCGCGCGTCGCCGAGCCAACAGTAATAATATCGAATTCATTCATGTATCTGTATCCTAAAGCTTTGCCTGCAATTCGGCAATCGCTTTACCCACATTTTCTGATTTGACGAGAAAACTGCCGACCGCAAAACGGCGAACTCCGGCCGCGTGGAGTTGAGCAATATTTTCCGGCGAGACCGCGCCATCAGCCTGAATGATTATACCGGGATGTGCGGCATGAAAGACAGATATCCGCTCGATACTTTCCGAAACAAACGGACTGCCGTAGGCGCCCGGCTCCACAGTCATAAATTGCACAAAGTCTACCTTGTCGAGAATACTGTCCAGCCGCGAGACGTCAGTGCCCGGATTAACGGCTACGCCCGCCGATTTGCCTGCCGATTTGACAAGGCCAATCGCTCGCGCCGTGTCTATCGTCGCCTCAACGTGTACAATCACACTCTCTACGTTCGTCTCCGCCGTCCAAAACGGAATGATCTCTTCCGGATTCTGAACCATCAGATGAACTTGCAGCAGGTACGAACCCAGAACACGCTGAACTTCTTCGAGGCCAATCGTGGCCGAAGAGACGAACTTTCCGTCGGCAATATCAACCTGGACCAGCGAGGCAACCGTCCCGATTTTTTTCTGGAGTTCAATCAGCTCATCCGTGTTTTTTGCGAGTATCGCGGGAATAATATCCATAAAGTAAATGATAGCAAAGAATTATCCAACGCGGAACCGCGTAAAATTCTTGCTGGAATTTTTGCTCTACCTCGGCTACCCGCCTCCGGACGTTCCGCTTATAGATATTTCTTTGCCATCAATCTATTCGGTAACTATGTGGCTCAGCATGTATTCTTTGGAGCCGTGGACTTTCTTGCCGGGATTAAAGAGTCCAAGCGGATCGAAGATTTCTTTGGTTTTTTCGAACAATGCAATCATCTCCGGCGAATACATCATCGGCAAATATGGAGTCCGAATCAAGCCGTCATTGTGTTCGGCAGTAATCGAACCATGCAAATCAGCTACTAGCTTGTAGACTTTTTCCGATAATTCCGGAATGGCGGCTCGATTGGCGGGATTATGGAAATCCATCAGCGGAATGATGTGAAAATTAGCGTCTCCGGCATGGCCGGCAATGGTATACGTCAACCCTTTGTACTGGGCAATGAGATTATTCAATTGAGGAATGAACTGCGGCAGCTGATTCGGATGCACGATAATATCATCAATGAAGGGTGCCGTATGCTTGT
>DASZRH010000025.1:0-11159 GCA_035549275.1 Minisyncoccota bacterium
AAAGGCGCGGCGGGCAATTCCTCCGATTTTGTCATGCCTCCGACGATGGTCCGACCTGCACCACCAGTCCCTCCGGCCCCGTCAGCCTCGACGCCCGGGCCTGAAACCTCATCGTCAGCTCCGGTTCCCGTGCCTCCGGTCAGCCAGCCGTCCACACCTCCGGCTCCACCAACCCCGCAAAATCCCGTATAATGAAGATAATGAAACCACTGTTTAAGCTTATGCTTATTTCCGCAATTCCGTTGGTATTTTTCTTTGCACAATCTCCTGCAACCAAAGCAGCCTGTACGCTGACATCCGGCACCTGGTCAGTATCTTCTGTGACGGTAACCCAGCCCACAACACTGACGGTCAACTCTAGTGGTTGCGGTTCTCGCAATGTCGATTTGCAAGTATTCGTAAAAAAATCTTCGGGGACTACATCTTTGATTCGAAATATTCCCGGGGGATTTTCAACTTCCGGAGGAACTATCCAATTGATTTTCACAACAGCTGATATGGGTGGTGATCCGGGGCCGGTTACGATTACTGTCGAAGCAAAAGCATCCGATGGTTCAAGCAATACGGTTACATCTCAACCGCTTACTCTTTCCGCTGCTCCGAACACCACGGGCATTACCGTGAATTTTGATGCGATGCAAGGGATTTCTCCAAAAATCATACCCAGCAATAACCAAGTTAATGTAATTGCCGCCGTAACAATTAACGTTGCAAATTTCGGTTCATATTGCGGTGATCCGAATACTTCTAGTTTTCGCTGGTCGGTATATGAAATATATCCAAATAGTACTTTTGATAAAGCAATATGGCCAACTGGGTCGGTACTAGGTCAAGAAGTGTCGTTCGATAGAAGTGCTGCAACCGTAGTTAAGACAGTGACTGCGACCGTAAGCATTATTTCTTATCCTTCTGATAGTACGCTTACACAAGTTCCAATCTATACAGTCATTGAATGTCCAACTGGAAATTCAGTCGGAGTTCATAAAAATGCTTCTCAATCAGCTGCTATACCTTTAATTCGGGGAACTGGTAATTTGACATACAACTGCGCAGTTGCTGATAGCAGAAGCAGTTCCGGTTATACCTATGCATGCAGTCCTGGCAATCTTTCGAATTGTTCTGATGTTCCTCAATGCGGCGGTAAATGCTCGGGGCAGCAGATTCCGGTAAGTTTGTGCGGATCTCCCGCGCCTAATCCAAATACCGGAGGTGGCGGGACAAACAACGGGAACGGTGCAAGTACCGGAACCACAGGGGAAACCAAGTCATACTCGTTCTCGTTGTTTAACCCGCTGTGCCAAGGTGACAGCAGTTCGTGTCCGCAGAATATTTTTGATGTTTTTGATATCGTCTCGACCTGGATTGTAAACATTTCCATTCCGATTGCGGTGATTTTGATTCTCTGGGCTGGTTTTAAGATGCTGACCAGCGGCGGCGTACCGGCCAACGTCCAGCAAGGCAAAAAAATTATCACCTACGTCGTTCTTGGCCTCGTAATCATCTTTATCGGCAAAGGCTTTATTTCCCTTATCTACAGCATCTTGAATCTGGGATCGGGAAGTAGCACTACTCAAGACACGACAGGCGTAAACGGGCCCAACACCTCAGGTGCAGTCTGCAGCGGTAATGCGTATGTTCTGGGCAACCAAGTTATCGGCAGCTGCGCGAATGGATTTGCAGTCTGCGTCGGCGGTAAGGAGTATTCAAATACCGGCGTGGCAACCGGGGCAAGTTGCTCTGACACTTGCGGCGCCGGTGGCCTCTGTCAGAACGGCATTCTCAATGACCAGGGTACAGGCATCAAATCCTGCACGCGTGACTCGGATTGTGCGCCGAAGTCGGCGGGCGTAGGACTGGGGTATGCGTGTAGCACGACCAGCGATTGTGTTTCCGGCCTGGTATGCGATAATACATTATGTAAGCGGCCGGGCGGCAACGCCATCGGCGAAGCTTGCTTGAATACCCAATGCGCCCAGGGTCTGGCCTGCGACAACACGACCGCGGCGAGCGTGCAGATCAATAATCGCACCGTCGGCACATGTTATCAGCCGCTCTGCAATCAGGATCTCCATAAATGCATCAATAATTCGAATATTACGTGCAGTTCAAGCGCCGATTGCCAATAGTTATCATGATGAAACGAGTTACAATCTTCTCATCCGCATTCTTCTTTACCGCTCTGGCGGCTGTAGCCGATGTGGCCACACCGCCGTCTGACGGCGGGTTGGACAGCCAGCCGGGAGTCAATCTCACGGTTCAGAGCTTATATGGCATTCTCCAGGGCTTAGTCTGCTGGGCGAGCCGTTTTGTCCTGGTGGCCATGGTCGGCTTCATCATCTGGTATGGCGTTTTGTTCATGGTTGCCCGCGGCGATCCGGCTAAATTTACGCTGGCCAAGAAAAATCTCTGGTACGGAGTCCTGGGCATTATCGTTATTTTGGGCGCGTACACGATTGTAGCGACCGTCGGCAATGGCATTCAAAGCATTGGCAGCGATCAATCCACGACGGCTTGGAACAATTATATCCCGCTGGATTGCTCAACTTTCTAACCATGAAATCCTTTATCTCAAAAATGTTTGCGTTTATCGCCGGTGTTCTGCCGATTGCGGTTTCCGCCGCGGCCAGCTCACTGCCGGCCGGCAATCCGATTACCTTTGATTTCATTGATAACCTGGCCGCGACGCTTTTGAACTTCATTATCGGTCTTTCGGGGATATTGATGGTTGGCTCGATTGTGGTAAGTGGTATAATGATTACAACTTCCCGAGAGAATCCACTACGATTCAAAAGCGGCATCGCGGCCCTGAAAACGGCGATCTGGGGGTCAGCCGTCGTGCTCGGCGTTGGGGTTATCATTAACACCATCTGGGCTTTGGTAACACGCGATTTTTTCTGCCAAGTCAGCCTGCTCGGCGTGTGCATATTCAATTAATAACGAACATTTTATGATATTAACAAGCGTGAAAGGGGGTGGGGTATGAAACAGTTTAAGAACCTTGCGTACGCGGCCGTAGCCGCGCTGCCGGACCCAACCTCGCCGGTAACGGGGCAGGCGGTAACGCTCGCTGAAATTCAGGATCGCATCCAGCAGGTTGCCCAATTCCTGATCGTCATCAGTTTGGTGATCGCGGTGGCCTTCATCGTCATCGGCGGTATCCGCTATATGGTGGCCGGAGGCGGCGATACCAAAGCGGCGAAAGCGACGATCTACAACGGTATCATCGGTGCAGCCGTCGTACTGGCCGTCGGTGTTATCTTGCAGACCGTGGCCGGATTCGTTACTCGTTCGTTCTTCAGCTAATATGGTTTGAGTGCACTCGAACCAACCATAACGCCGCCATGTGGCGGTGTTATGGTTGGTTCCTGATTCCACATGACCCCCTATCATTGGATCCTTCTTATCGTTGAAGTTGCTGTCTTAACCTGGCTCTGCGTGATTTTTGTTTCAGGCGTCCATTCTTCGTTTGCGGGTGCACCGTATGTCCCGACGCGGCCCTGGCGAGTAAAACGTATTCTGGATTTTGCCGGACTCAAAACTTCCGACGTGTTCTATGATTTGGGCTGCGGCGACGGGCGGATGGTTATCGCCGCTTGCCAGAAGTTTCATGTTGCCAAATCCATCGGCTATGAGGCCACGCTGTGGCCATCTCTGAAAGCCCGACTGCTGATTCGTGCGAAGAAAATTTCTGGCGCTGAAATTCACCGCGCCAATATTCTCAAAATTGATTGTTCGCCGGCGACGTTCGTGTATTTATATCTTTTTCCGGAAATCGTCGATTCTTTGGCCGCAAAACTGGCGGAAGAATTGCAATCGGGTACACGAGTGATGTCGGTGAGTTTTCCGATTGATACTGCTCGGCATCCTGAATTCACGTTGAAAAAAACCCAAAAAATCGATAGTATTACGGCGTATCTGTACGAGCGGACGTAGGAACGCTCTCGTGGCGGAACTGGCATACGCGCTGCGCTTAGGACGCAGTTCCCGAAAGGGATTAGAGGTTCAAATCCTCTCGAGAGCACTCTTGGATTTTTGGTCCCCATTACGGGACTAATTGACGTAAACTATATGTTGTGTTAGAAATATATTGACTGGCATGAATATGCTAAGTACAACGTTATTTCACAACAAAAACGAGAAAAAATACGTGATGAGGGGGCTTCTAAAAGTTGTGCAATTATTCAGGCGGCTCTATTGGCGGCTTATGCGCCCAGAGACAAGAGGTATACGTGCGATTCTTGTTGCCTATGACGGGAAAATTCTCTTAGTGCGGCACAAATACCAAGAAGGGTGGTTTTTGCCTGGCGGGAAAATTTCTGGCAGAGAGAATGATGAGGATGCGATTCGTCGTGAACTTCGGGAGGAGCTTGGCATAGAAATAATATCTCACCCTGAAAAGCTGGGTGAATACTTGAATACATACGAATACAAGAAAGACACTATCGTGGTATTCGTGATACATGATTTCACGCAAAGATCAAAGAAGCACTTCGAAATTGAAGAGCAGCGGCTCTTTGACCCCCGAAACCTACCAAGTGGAGTATCTCCTGGAACCAAAAAGCGTATTGAGGAGTGGCTTGGGGAGAGATTGAAAACAGGTCAGTGGTGACAGGGAGGGGCAAATGGGTGAACAATATCTCGGACCAGATACCGATCAAGAATACATCAAGACACACCTTGCGGCTATTAGGAAACTTGATCCGATTGAGATTACAACACTTCCTAAGCCGTTCAATATTGCCGACACTGATCGACTTTCGACATTCATTGATGTCAAAATGTTTTGGAGTTGCGCTATTAGTGTCATTGCTCGATTGGAACAACAGTATGGGGTTAAAATTGATATAGTGCAACCAGAGAGATACTATACTGCTCTGCCGCCGGAGTCTGATGCTACGGGCGGCTTCCATGACCAGAGAAGTCTTGGGTATCAGTATTGGTATCAAGCTTCTTTCGTAGTTATGCTTGGTAAGATGGTGTCAAAAAAACTTCGTACTGTTGAGTTGCTTAGGGATTTTGTTCACGATTGCCTGCATCACTCGACATTCAGATCATTTAGAAGAGCAGCAAGGATACCAGCGAAATCGCCAAGTGAAGCAAAACATCGAGTTCCTGAAGTGTATAGAGAGCAATATGGAATAAACTTTAGAAATGAAGATGGACTTTCATATTCATCACCCGAACTTACAAAGCGTTCACCGGAATCCATTAATCTAAATCTTTTGATGGATGGTGTGGTTGTCTTGGTGACAGCGTGGGCGCTCCAGGCCGAAGTTGGCAATATCGAATGTGTGAGCACACTTGAAACGGAGCTCAAGAAAGAAATCTTTATTGAGTCATTCGAGGGGGTGTCCCTAAGACATGCCCGGAGTTTTCATGACTCAGTAACTGTGCCGAGCAAATTGTTTATAGAAAACTGGGGCGGCAATTATTTTACTACCCTTGTCCTTCAATCAATGATAAGTGGCGACCTTATCCGCCTTAAACAATTTTTTGAGGAACGGACAGGGATAGAGAATGCATGGGAAAAGCTTTTTAAACGTCCTGAGTTCTCATTTAGTACAGAAAAGCCGATTTGTTAAAGACTTGGATATTGAGGATATCCAAGTCTTTTCTTTTTGTTAAAATTCAGATTCTGTTTATTCGTACGGATTTTTCTCGAGCGGATAGGCGTTGGGAGACTTATAGTTTGAGTTGAATATTCGGGAGACCGAGGTGCCGTCGCTGTAGGCGATGGTGCGGGTGAAGGAGGCCTTCATCGAACCGTCGGGCTGGATGTCATACTGGTATGGCCCATCAACGGCAACTTTTCGGCCGTCGCTGGTACCGTAGAGATCAAAATATATCTTGGTTCCCGAAATGTGGGTCTGAATCAGAATGTTGCCGGGCGTATCGTTGGTGAATTTCAGGTCGCTGACCCCGGGATAGATGGTGGCGTCGAATCCTTGGGGGTTGTAGTAGGCGACAGGGAAGGAATGATTGCGGCGTTCGTTGATCGGCAGGCCGGCATAGATCGCGGCCCGAAACAGTGTTGTGGAGACCTGGCAGATTCCGCCGCCATATTCGTATTCAAGCTTGTTATCCTTGATGACTTTTTCTGGCGCATAGCCATTGTCGGCGTCTACGGGCCCCAGAATGTCGTTAAAAGAAAAGGTTTCGCCGGGTTTGATGATATGGCCGTTGTAGCGCTGGGAAGAGACTTTGATGTTTTGGACGCGGGAGGCGCTGGAGCCGGCAAAATTTGATTCTCCTGTGGCCAAGTGATCGGTGATGCCAAGCTGGGCAATGGTTTGCTCGGTGATGACGGGATTGACCGGCTGAACGACGAGCGTCACCTTGCTTGCGTTCGCGTAGAGGGCTCGACGGATGGCGTCGCTGCTGGCCGAAACGTCGAGCGTGCGGCCCAAGCGCGCAGGGGAAATGATGGTTACCTTGCTGCCGTCGAACGTAAAGCGGGCGTCCACGGGATCCCGGTCGACCTTGTCGGCCAGAGTTGCAACATAGGTCTCGAGCCGATCGGAAATGCGCATATCGGTCTGGCCAGTATAAGTGCGGGTGTATGATTCCAGCCAGGAAGCAATTTCTGATTTCGGAATTGTAACCGAAACGTCGTCAACCGCCGCTTGGAGATCGTGAGTTGCCGCTTGCTGCAGGGTACCGGAGAAGTTGGTTACCGATGCAGTCGCAGGATGAAGTCGGGGTGCAAGCAAAAAATATCCCCATACGCCCAGGGCAAACGCCAGCGCCACGGCGGCGCCGATAAATAAAAAATGCCTGATAAAACGGCGGAATGAAGAAGAAAAAATGGCCATGATACTTACGAGGAGACCTGGATCTTTTTGCCGCGCTTGTCGAGTTTGGGCAGGCGGATGGTCAGGATACCGTTCTTGTAGGAGGCTTTGGCACTGTCGGCATCCACGTCGACGGGGAGAATAATGGCGCGGGAGAAAGAACCCCAGTACAGTTCTTGGTGATAGTAATCGCCGGAGCGGACTTTTTCCTGCTGGTGGCGCGCGCCTTTAATCGTAACCATGTCGCGGGTAACGGAAATATCAATATCGTCGCGTGAAACGCCGGCGATAGTGGATTGAATAACGATTTCGTCTTCGGTTTGAAACACGTCCACCGTCAAATGGCCTTCGCTGGGCGTCTTGGCGGGTTTGGAAACCGTCAGTTCCGCTTCGTATTCAGGTTGTTCGTGAAGTACGTCGTCCATGTTATGCGCTGATTATGTCCGGTTGAGGGGCGAGCGCGGGAATTGTACCGCGCCGTCTTTCTTGTATCTTAACAAATAAAATCATGACAAGGAATAGCATTATCAATAATACACCCAGGGCCGATAAAAGTCCCGCGAATTGATTGCCGGCCACAGACAGAAATACGTTAAATGCGAAGTGGAATAACGTGGCAATGGCCAGGCCGATAACTACCAGACGGGTGCGGTGATGGTGATAAAACCAGGAGAGGGACAGAAAATAGCCGGTGATGGCGCAGGATAGTCCATGGAGCAGTGTCGCGCCGACCGAGCGCAGGGCCCAGATAATCAAAATAGCCGCGGTACCGTCGGGAATTGTTCGGAACAGCACAAGGATATTCTCGATGGCGGCAAAGCCCAGGCCTGCCGCAATCATATAGATCATCGCATCAATTGGTTCATCGAATTCAGGGCTGCGCAGGGCAATAAGCCAAACGGCGAAATATTTGAGAAATTCCTCGACAAACGCCGCCCACAAAAAGAATGCGGGGCTGCCGGCGGCAAAGCCCAGCGGCGAGCATTGGAGCGGCATGAGCTGGAATACTTCGCCGGGGAGGCATTGGCGCAAGGCCCATTGAAGCATCACGGCCGGAATCGAAACGATGATGCCCATGAGGAACGTTTTAGTGAGCAGGTAGGCGGGCTCCGGATGGCGGTCTTTGCGAAGGAACAACAAAAACCAAACAAGACTCGGAATGAGTCCTAAGGCAACAAGAGCGATAGCAATCGAGGCGGGCATACGTCCATTATACGCCAAGACGCCGCGAGTCGGTAGGTATTACTGCGGCCAAGTTTCGATCATGAGGAGCCGTTTGTCAGGCAACGGCAATTTGGACCAGAGTTCTTCGGTTACGAACGGCATAAACGGATGCAGGAGCTTGATTGAATTCGAAAGAATCTCAACCAGCGTCCGCTGCGCGGACGCTTTGACCGTAGAATCTTCGCTGGCCAGCCGGGCTTTGGAATCCTCAAGGATCTTGTCGGCGAACGTGTGCCAGACGTAGTGATATATTTTCTCAGCGGCCATATAGAAGCGGAATTGCTCCATGTCGATGGTGATATCGGCGGCGAGCGCGGTCAAATCGTCGAGTAATTTCCGGTCGTCGGACGTAGGGGTGGCGTTCAGAAAATCGGAAGAATCAGGAATACTCATCAATACAAAGCGGGCGATATTCCACAACTTGTTGGCGAAATTCTTGTAGCCCTTGATCTTGTCTTCGGAAAGAGTCGTATCCATGCCCGGCGTATTGCCGACGATTAGGCCCATACGCAGTGCATCGGTTCCGAATTTTTCGATCAAATCGAGGGGATTCACGACATTGCCTTTCGATTTGGACATTTTTTTGCCTTGGGCGTCGTTCACTAGGCCATGCAGGTAGACGGTCTGGAATGGCTCTGCGCCGGTTCGGTAGAGACCGAACATGATCATGCGCGGAACCCATTTGAAAATAAGGTCACGGCCGGTTTCCATAACCGTGGTCGGGTAGCAGGTTTTGAAGTCCGGGCTTTCAGGATAGCCAAGAACGAGATACGGCCATTGGCCGGACGAAAACCAGGTATCAAAAGTATCGGTGTCCTGCTGGAGAGGGCTGTTGCAGCGCGGGCAGGTATGCGCTGTGTTCTCAAGATCCGGCGCACCGTAATTGCAGGAAGTGCATACCTTGGCGGGAATCGGGATGCCCCAGACGATTTGTCGTGAAATATTCCAATCGATGGGATGCTCCATCCAGTAGGTAAATACGCGCTCAAAATGCTCGCTGACAAAAGAAACCTTCTTGTCTTTGACGGCCTGCAAGGCCTGGTCTGCAAGGGACTTCATTTTAACAAACCATTGTACGAGAATCCGCGGTTCAATGACTGTGCCGCACTTGTAGCAGGTCGGAACGGCATGCTTGTAAGGTTCTGTCTTTTGGATGAGGCCGAGATTTTGCAAATCTTCCGCTACCTGCTTGCGGGCCTCGGCGATTTTTAACCCCGCATATTTAGCGGTTTCCGCAGTAAGTTTGCCGAATTGGTCAATCACGGGTCTGATCGGCAAATTATGCCGAAGAGCCAATGCAAAGTCATTGGCATCATGAGCAGGAGTGATCTTGAGTGCGCCGGTGCCGAATTCTTTTTCGACCGATTCATCCGCAATCACCGGCAGTTTCATTGGTCCGATGGGTGTCTGAACTTCGATCGTCTGGCCGACGTATTGCCGGTAGCGCTCATCTTTCGGGTTAACGGCGACGGCAACATCGCCGAACATCGTTTCCGGGCGCACCGTGGCTACGGTGAGCGGGCCGTATTTCAGGTAGTAGAGCGTGTCTTCTTTTTCAATATCTTCGGTCTCCACGTTCGAAAGAGAGGTTTGATGCTTGGTGCACCAGTTGACCATGCCCGGCCCGCGATAGATTAAGCCGTCGTCGAACATTTTTTTGAATGTTTCTTGGGTTTGTCGGACAATATCCTGATCAAGGGTGAATTTTTCGCGGGACCAATCGCAGGAAGAGCCCATACGGCGGACTTCGTTTTCCATGTGCTTTTTGTTTTCCAGCGTGAATGTCAAAATCTCGTCGTATAATTGCCGGCGATCCATCTTGAAGCGGGAGCGCCCTTCTTTTTCGAGCTTCTTTTCATAGACTACCTGGGTTTCAAACCCGGCGTGGTCAGCGCCAGGAACCCAAAGCGTCTTGAATCCTTGCATGCGCTTGAAGCGGATCATGATATCTTCGAGCGTCATAGTCAGTGCGTGGCCGGCGTGCAAATGGCCGTTCGCATTTGGTGGCGGCATGATGATTGTGTACGGTTTTTGATGGCGTTCCGGCAGGTTGTTGGGATTAAAAAAACCGCTCTCCTCCCAGAGCTGGTAAATTTTTGATTCGGTTTCTCCGGGATTGTAGTTCTTCTCCAATTCAATCGGCATAGTCAGAGTATAGCGTTTTTTGGGCCTAAAAGCCAAGATTTGCGTTCATATCAAGGGCTTGCCAGTCAGTTGATGTAGTGCCGTGAGCGTATTCGATGTAGCCGGCCAGTGCAATCATGGCCGCGTTGTCGGTGGTATAGGCCAGCGGCGGCTGATGGCAGGGTAGGCCGGCGCGGCTCGCCGCGCCGGCCAATTCCTGACGCAGCAACGGATTTGCCGAAACGCCGCCCGACAGCAAAATCGTGGCGACGCGGTGTTGTTCAGCCGCTCGGATTGTTTTCTTGATCAGCACTTCAATCGCCGCGTTCTGAAATGAAGCGGCAATGTCTTTTTTGGCCTGGTCATCGATTTCAACGCCTTGTTCTTTCAGGTCGCGCAGGAGATACAACACCGCAGTCTTGAGGCCCGAATAGCTGAAATTAAAATCCTTGCTGGCCAACATCGGACGGGGCAGAGGAAACCGATCAGGGTTACCCTCAACAGCCACTTTTGAAATAGCCGGTCCGCCGGGATAGCCGAGGCCTAAGAGCCGGGCGACTTTGTCGAATGCCTCGCCGGCGGCATCATCCATCGTTTCACCGATCAGTTCGAAGTCGTTCAGGCCGCGCATCAGCACCAATTCGGTGTGGCCGCCCGAAACAATGAGGTTCAGGGCGGGGAGCGTAATCGGCGCGCCGCCCAGCCAGGAGCTGAAAATATGGCCTTTCATGTGGCTGGTACCGATCAATGGCTTGCCGTATTTCCAGGCAAGCGTTTTGGCAAAGGCAATTCCAACGAGCAGAGCGGGGCCGAGGCCCGGTCCGTGAGTAACGGCAATCAGGTCAATGTCTTTTTTGATATCGGTAATGCCGGCTGCGGCAAGCGCGGACTCAAGTACGTGGCTGATATTTTTGGCATGCTCGCGGGCCGCCAGCGAGGGTACGACGCCACCGTAGGGAGCGTGGAGATGAATCTGGGAGGAGACGATATTGGATTGAACCGAAACGTGCTCGAGATCTT